>JBIKPL010000119.1:0-7820 GCA_044357485.1 Cytophagales bacterium | reverse complement strand
GACAGCGAAAGAAATTTACGAATTGTTTTTCGAAGTTTTGATAGCGCCATCATTCAATGAAGATGCCTTAGCTTTATTGAAAAGCAAAAAAACCAGGATTTTGTTACAAAGGAAACCAATTGAATTCGCAAAAAAACAATTCAAAACCTTGTTGCATGGTGTAATTGAACAAGACAAAGATTTAAAAACAGAAGTGGTAAACGACTTAAAAACGGTTACAACGTTGGCCCCAACAGAAGCGGAAGTACGTGCTTTGTTGTTTGCCAATAAGTTGGTGAAACACACCAAATCAAATACTATTATTTTAGCCAAAGAAAACCGTTTGATTTCTAGCGGTGTTGGCCAAACCTCAAGGGTCGATGCCTTGCGTCAAGCCATTGAAAAAGCAAGAGAGTTTGGCTTTGATTTGAATGGTGCGGTGATGGCATCTGATGCTTTTTTCCCTTTCCCAGATTGTGTTGAAATCGCACATTTGGCAGGTATTAAAGCGGTAATTCAACCAGGAGGTTCTATCAAAGACCAAGAGTCTATCGATTATTGCAATGCCCATGGCATGGCTATGGTGACTACTGGAATCAGACATTTCAAACATTAGTCAACAACGATTTGGGGAAAATAGGAGCTATTATTCCCCCTCTCAATATTACCAACAAAAAAGGCGAGTGTTTCTACTCGCCTTTTTTGTTGGTTTAATAAAATGCGTCTTCAAAGTGCACTAAATCATTGCCGGTGATGGCGATGATGTCGAACCTGATTTTAGCAACCCAGTTTTTAGTAATGATATAGTTTTGGGCAGCCCGTATTACATTGCGAGCCTTCGATTTGTTAACAAATTCTTCAGGATAGCCATAATAATTGTTTTTCCTGGCTTTTACCTCAACGAAAACGAGCAATTTACCTAGCTGAGCAATGATGTCAATTTCATCTTTTCTGTAACGATAATTTTGAGCAAGTATGTGATAGCCCTTTTCTTTTAGAAAGTTAATGGCTTTTTCTTCACCTATTCGGCCTAGTTCAGTGTTGGAATTTTGAGTGGTAATCATAAAAATACGGTTTTAAAAATATAAAATTGTTAAGAAATAATTCGCTAAAATAGTGCGTTAAAAGAATCTCATTCATCTTTTTTGAGGATTCAATAAAGAAAAAATACAAGTAATTTATTTCACTTTGCGTCTCCACATCGCTTTAGATATTTCTTCTAAATTGCTTTGTGGTATGGCATTGATTAATGACTTGGTATACTCCGATTGTGGATTTTTGTAAATATCCTCCGCATAACCAACCTCTTCAATTTTACCTTTATTCATCACAATAATTCTATCAGACATAAATTTAACTACTGACAAATCATGCGAAATAAAGATAGATGTAAAGTTGAATTCGTCTTTTAGTTGGTTTAATAAGTTCAGCACTTGCGCTTGTACCGACACGTCTAACGCAGATACCGATTCATCACAAATGATGAATTTTGGATTGAGTGCTAATGCTCTCGCGATGCAAATTCGTTGACGTTGGCCACCAGAAAATTCGTGTGGGTAACGCATAAATTGAGATTTGCTTAAGTTTACGGTTTCCAACAATTCAATCACGCGTTTTCTGCGTGCAAAATCATTGTCGAGTACATTATGAATGCGCATGGGTTCCATAATGGCTTCTCCAATGGTCATTCTAGGATTAAGAGAAGAATACGGGTCTTGAAAGATAATTTGAATATCTTTTCTAAGTCTTCTCATAGACTCTTTGCTTAATTCATTGATCCTGTTGCCTTCAAAAATTATTTCACCCTCTGTAGGTTCTACCAGTCGCAAAATGGTGCGCCCTAAAGTAGTTTTTCCACAACCAGATTCTCCCACTAAACCAACTGTTTCTCCAGGATACACTTCAAAGCTAACATCATCAACTGCTTTTACTTGGTCAATTACTTTACCAAATATTCCTTTTTTTACAGGGAAATAGGTCTTAAGATTTTTGACGATTAAGTGTGGCTGTTTTGATTTGAGTAAATTTTGTCGCGCTATGATTTCATCTTCAGTGGTATAGTTAAACATAATGGCTTGACCAACAGAAGAATATTTGCTTTCTTTTTCTACGAATCCGCCGTCTTCATCACGAGTCATAAAGTCTGATACCGTAGGCAACACTTTGAGTTTCATGTCTAAACGAGGCCTACAAGCCAAAAGACCTTTGGTATAAGGATGTTTTGGGTTGGCAAAAATATTAAAAACAGTACCTTGTTCTACGATTTTGCCTTGGTACATAACCAAAACACGGTCTGCAATCTCTGCAATAACCCCTAAATCGTGGGTGATAAAAATAATAGAAGTACCATGTTCATCACGCAGTGTTCTTAATAAATCGAGTATTGTTTTTTGAACGGTCACATCCAAGGCGGTAGTGGGCTCATCGGCAATAATGATGGTTGGGTTACACGACAATGACATGGCAATCATCACCCTTTGTTTTTGACCGCCAGAAATTTGATGTGGATAGGCATCAAACATTTCTTCTGGCCTTGGTAGCATTACCGTTTTAAATAAAGCAATGGTTTTTGCTTTTGCTTCTGCTTTGCTAACTTTTTGATGCAGTAAAATGGCTTCCATCACTTGGTCTCCACAAGTGTAAACAGGGTTTAAAGAAGTCATTGGTTCTTGAAATATCATAGAAATGTCATCACCACGAATGTCGCGCATTTCTTTTTCTGATAATTTTAAGATATCCATTTTGCCATTGGTGGGGTGATCAAAAATGATTTCCCCACCTACTATTTCCCCTGGAGGTTTGGCAATCAATTGCATGATTGACAAAGAGGTGACAGATTTGCCAGAACCAGATTCTCCCACGATACCCAACGTCTCTCCTTTGTTAAGCTTAAAGCTAACATTATCAACAGATTTGATGACACCAGATTCTGTTCGAAAATGAACAGACAAATTTCTGACATCGAGTAAAGGACTATGTTCTGGATCTATGAGTGACATCTAAGCGTAAATATAAGTCATTAATTGTAAAATAATAAGTTTTATCCTCAATAATGCCACTTATGGCTGTCACCTTTTACGATTTATAAATACACAACGTTGTTATTTTCTATTTTATTTATCCCGTTCATGGCTAAAAAAATTTGAATAAGCACCACTACGTCTCTGGCACAATACTGGGCAATTAAGGGCAATGCTTGCTTAAGATAGTAGTACTCATTTACTTTGCTGCCATCAATGCCTGATTTGCTAGTTTCAATGTTAAAAACTGCGGCCAATAATTCTAATGAAGTATAGGCTTTTCTGTCACCAAATTTCCATAATGCTAAGGTATCATAATGCTTTACTTCCCATGGTTTTTTATCTTGATAATTCAATATTGGAGGAATCTTCATGGCATGAATGAGCATTCGTCTGCACAGGTAAGGGTAATCAAATTCTTTACCATTGTGGGCACATAAAACAGGTCCATTGTTTTTGTATTTATCAACGATGATGTGCCTAAAATTTTCTAGGATTTTTTTTTCATCATCACCCGAAATTACTTTCACTTTAATACAAAGTTCTTTGTTTTCATTGTACATCAAAAATCCTAGGCCAATGCAAATGATTTTGCCGAATTCCGCATAAATGCCTGCTCGTGTAAAATACGATGCTTCATAATTGAGGTGCTCATCGCCAAGTAATTGGTGATGTTTGTGTTTCCACAAATGCTGAAAACGAGGACTTAATGTTGTAAAACTTTCTTCTCCTGCCACTGTTTCAATGTCTAAAAATAGGAGGTTGCTTAAATTTATCACCGCTAAAAATTAAAATGAGTACTATTTTTTAGGCATTGATCATTGGGATTTTGATGGTAAATTCGGTGTATTCATCCACAATGCTTTCAATGAATACTGCTCCTCCCAATGATTCTACTTGTACTTTTACCAAATATAAGCCCATGCCTTTGCCTTCAATATGGGTATGAAATCTTTTGTATAACCCAAAAAGTTTGTCTTTATATTTACTTAAATCTATTCCTAAACCATTGTCTTTGACCTTTATAATCCAAAAATGTTCATCGCTACTATAGGTAATGGTGATGTGTGTTTCTCTTAATTCAGACCTGTATTTGAGCGCATTGTTTACTAAATTATAAATAATGCTTTCGATATAGGCTTTTACGGAGTAAACTTCATCTGTTTTTTTAATCTTTACATTGATAACGGAATTTGATTCTTGAATATGCGTTTCGAGCCTTAATTTTATTTTATCAACAAGTGAAACCAGGTTAATGCTTTCTCTTTTGAGGTCATTACCCGCTTTTATATCTAAAATGACATTCAAATCTTTGATGACATTATTTAAGTCATGTACCGATTCATCTATTTTTTTTACAATAAACTGATTGTCTTCTGATAATGCTGGAATGTTTTTTTTGAAAAGAATGCCTAGCCCTATCAACCGTGCTATGGGGGCTTTGATGTTATGGGCTAAGATATACGAAAATTGTTCTAGTTGATTGTTGTTGTTGATGAGTTGATTATTGGTTTGGGTTAGCACTTGTGTACGTTGTTGTACTAAGTTTTCGAGGTTTTCACTATATGTTTTTAGTTTATCATTTTTGGCATGGATAATTTTTTGGGCATCCATGAGGTGTTGATTTTGTTTGGCCAATGCTTTGTTTTTGTTTCGATTGCTTTTGAAAAACCAAACGGAGAGTATGGCAGTAAAGGCTAAAATGATAATCATCAAAGTGAAAATTGTCCTTTTTTTCTTTTCTTCTGCTAATTTTACATTGTTCATTTTATTCTGAAATTCTAAAAGTTGAATTTCTTTTTTCTTTTGAATAAGGGTTAAATGATGCAGTTCTTTGTTTTTTTGAAGCAAAGAAATTTCAATATTTTGGTGTTTCGATTTGTTTTTTTCATTGGTCAAAATCAACAATTGTTCTACTTTCTCCTTTTCAAGGTGTTCGTTTTTAATGATTTGACTTTGAAGGGCTTGGTTTTGTTTGAGTAAAATTAATTCTTGTTCCTTGATGGCCAATTCTTTTTCTTTTGCTTTTTTTTCTAGTTGAGTACTTTTCAATTCAGATTCTTTTTTGTCTTTATCAGCAATCATTAACCGGAGTTGATTTTCTTTTTTTTCAATGCTTAATTGTTTTTCAAGATGAACTTGATTTAAGCGTTTTTCTTTTTGAAGCGCTTTGTCTTTGGTGGCAATGTATAGTTGGTTGTATCGGATATATTCTTTCCAATTTTCTTCTTCTTGGTAAATTTCGCTTATTAATTTATAGGAATAAGCCAGTTGTGTTTCTTCATTTAAATCGTTTGAGCCTTTTTCAAGTAGGGTAATGGCTTTGGCTACATATTGTTTTGCATTAAATCTATTCTCATTTGCGCCAAGTTCGTAAGCCGCTTTGTAGTTGTAAATTTTTGCAATGTCAACGTCATTTTTTGTTGATTCGGCAATGGCTAAAGCCTGGTCAAAAAGGAGTTGTGCCTTTTCCTTATTGCCATTTTGGGCCTGCATTATGCCTAAATTAATTAAAATGGTAATTTTATTGTAGGAGGTAATGCTTTTGCTGTTTGTGGTAAAAATGTCATAACATTGGTGAAATGCTTTGGTTGCATTTGCTTCATCTCCTAGCTTTTTATACGACAATCCTAAATTGTTATAAGCATTGGTTAAATCTAAAATGCTTGAAGAGGGAATTATTTCAATTAACTTTTTATTAATTGATAGCGATTGTTTAAAATCCTTGTTCAAGATATGAAGGAGGGAAAGCGTTTTTAAGCTTGAAACAATGTCGTCTGTTTGGTGTACTAAGGTTAAAATTTCTTGATGAACCTCTATTTGTTTTGCTATGTTATTGGTTTGTTCATAGCAAAAAGCAATATTTTTTAAAATCGCTATTTCGTCTGTTTCCTCTTGAGGATTTGTGTGGATGAGGGTAATGATTTCCCTGTAATAGTCTATGGCTTTAGTAAATGCTTGTTGATTTTGATATTTAAAAGCGAGTTTTTGACTAAGTTCAATTTTTTCTTCTGCCTTGGTTGACTTACTTAATTGCGTAATCAACTGCTCTGTACTTTGTCCATGAACGGCATAGGCACCCATCAAAAGAAGGGTGAAAAACAATATCAAACCAGCTTTGAGGCGTTCTATTTTCAATACCAGTTTTGTTAAAATTTTGAATTGTTTTATTCTAACCTCACTCTTGGATCGATGGCTGCATATAGTATATCAACAAACATATTAACGATAACAAATATTGCCGCCACCAATAGGGTTGCGCCCATCACTACTGGGAAATCTAGGTTATAAACAGCGGTGATGGTTACCAAACCTAAACCTTTCCAGTTGAAAACCATTTCCACGAAAAATGCACCGGCTAAAAGTGACGCTAACCATCCGGTAACAGCGGTAATTACAGGGTTTAAAGCATTTTTAAGGGCATGTTTAAATATTACGGCAGTTTTAGTGAGGCCTTTTGCCCTGGCGGTACGAATATAATCTTGAGACATTACGTCAATCATTGAACTTCTCGTAAGTTGTACAATAATCGCCAAAGGCCTAATCCCTAAAGTAAAAGCAGGTAATATTAAGTTTTTAAGCACCAATTGACGACCATAAATGGCATCGGTTACCCATAACTGTCCGGTAATTTCTAGGCCTGTGTAGGCCGAAAGTACGTCGGCAAAAAGAATAGCACAAAATATACTGGCGACAAATGAGGGGATAGAAACCCCTAAAACGGAAGTAGTGACCATAAAATGATCGATGAATTTATTTTGATTGAGGGCTGCCCAAACCCCCATTAAAATACCCACTGAAGTAGCAAAAAGCATGGCCGCCAAGGTTAACCAAAAAGTGCCTTCAAAATGCTCTACAAGGATTTCGGATACTTTTTTATTGGTTTGAAAAGAACGTCTTAGGTAGGGGAATTTTAATACGATTACATTACTTCCAATGCTCAGCAGTTTTTCGTATTCGTAAGTGGCTTGATTGGCTTGGGTATCTTCGTAAATCGCTATTGGAGACAAATCATTTAAATACAAAACAAGTTGCTGAGACACGGGCTTGTCTAGGCCTAATTCTTTGGTAATCGCATCTCTGGTGGAAACATCCGTTCTTTGTCCGGCCATCATCGCCACAGGGTCGCCAGGTAGGGCATGAAATATCCCGAAGACTACAATCGCCACCCCAAAAATCACCAATAAACCGTAACTAAATCTTTTGTATATAAATTTTAGCATATTATTATTTCAAGGCCTCCTTCACTTTTTCAATCGATGGCACATCATTATAATGCCATTTTCCTTTTACTATACCATTTTTAAGTAAGACCAGTCCTGGATTTGAACGAATAATTGTCTTTAACACGGTTCCATCCGAAAAATAATAAGGTACTGCTAATTGAACTTCATGTCTAAAGTGGTCAAATGTTGGTGCATCAGACGCCGTTAACACCATGGCTTTTACTTGATTTTGGTCTAAAAGTTTCACTAATTCGTTTATTTCTTTTATGCTTTCCATGTCAGCCTTTTCTGCATTCAGAATGGTGATGAGCATTTTGCTGCCTTTAAAAGTTTCTTCCGTGATATCTCCTTCATCATTCCAAACCCTAAAATCAGTGATTTTAGGCATTGGAGATTGGTCTGAAACAATTTTTTTGCCATCAAGGGTGTATTCATATTTCATCGCCACATACTTGTAGCCTGGGTCTGTAGGGTATACTTCAAATTCCGATACTTTACCTCCTTTTTCCATGAGGTAAATGTATTTGTCTACAGGGGCTGCTTTCAAATACATTTACCTCATGGAAAAAGGAGGTAAAGTATCGGAATTTGAAGT
>JBIKPL010000455.1:0-2788 GCA_044357485.1 Cytophagales bacterium | reverse complement strand
CCAGGCTTACATGTGGCCCAAATAAAATTATGGAACCATAAAGTGGATGATAATGTGTTTGTGGGAGAAGAATTATTGATTAAAAAAAGCAGGTAGTTAAAACAAGCGTCCCATTCCAATCAATTTAGGTAATTATATATGTTTTTTAATTCAATCTCTTTTGCTGTATTTTTGCCAATTGTATTTTTATTGTATTGGTTTGTAGCAAATAAGAATTTTAAAAAACAAAATATTTTACTCCTGTTAGCCAGTTATTATTTTTATGCGACATGGGATTGGCGATTTCTATTCTTATTAATCTTTTCAACATTTCTAGACTTTTATACAGGGTTGCAAATGGCCAGTGCGAAGTCAAATCGTACCCGAAATGGCTATTTTTGGCTTAGTATTTCTGTTAATTTAGGGCTACTGGGTGTGTTCAAATACTATAATTTCTTTGCCAACTCTTTTGCTGATTTAATAACGGCTATTGGTTTTCAAATCAATCCCTGGACTTTACAAGTGATTTTGCCTATTGGGATTTCCTTTTATACTTTTCATGGTTTATCTTATATCATTGATATTTATAAAAATAAAATTCAACCTGAAAAAAACTATATCGATTACGCTGTTTTCGTTAGCTTTTTCCCTCTTTTAGTGGCAGGCCCAATTGAACGAGCGACTCATTTATTGCCTCAAATCAAGAAAAATAGGGTGTTTGATTTTAAACAAGCAGTAGATGGTTTAAGGCAGATTTTGTGGGGCTTGTTTAAAAAAGTGGTGATTGCCGACCAATGTGCAGGGTATGTCAATACTATTTTTGCCCATAGCGACCAATATACTGGTAGCACTTTGGCTTTAGGGGCAATTTTGTTTTCATTTCAAATTTATGGCGATTTTTCTGGCTATTCAGATATTGCTTTGGGCGCTGCAAGGTTATTTGGTATTGAGTTATTAAAGAATTTTTCATTCCCTTATTTTTCTCGTGATATGGCCGAATTTTGGCGTCGATGGCATATTTCTCTTTCTAGTTGGTTCAAAGACTATTTGTATATCCCATTAGGGGGAAGTAAAGGAAGTGATTGGTTAAAAATCAGAAATACATTGGTTATTTTTTTAGTCAGTGGTTTTTGGCATGGCGCCAATTGGACATTTATTGTTTGGGGATTGTTAAACGCGATTTTCATTTTACCCTCTATTTTTTTTAATACCAATAGAAATAATCTTCAAATTATAGCTGCGGGAAAGATGTTTCCAAGTTTTAAATCATTTGTTGCAATGGTGGTTACTTTTGGCTTAACCACTTTTGCTTGGATATTTTTTAGGGCCGAAAACCTTACCAAAGCCATGCAATATTGCCAAAAAATATTTTCATTCAGCAGTCTGTCTATTCCTGAAATCAACCCGCTTACTTTATACAAATGTTTGGCAATTTTAATTATCGTAGAATGGTTGGGGCGTGAGCAAGAATTTGCCTTGGCAAAACTAGAAGAAAAAGTGCCTGCATTGCTTAGGTGGGGTACTTATTATGTATTGGTCTATTTAATTTTTTATCATGTAGGCGCAGAGCAACAATTTATTTACTTTCAATTCTAAAAAATGAAAAACTTTATAAAGTATTGTTTGTTATTTAGTTTGCCTATTTTAATGATTGGTATTGGAGCTGAATATTTGTTAAGAAATATTGACAATGATTACCTGCATAAAAAAACATATTTAGACAAACATGCAGATGAAATTTCGCTTTTGATTTTAGGAAGTTCTCATGCTTATTATGGCATAGACCCAGCATATTTAAGCGTTAAAAGTTATAATGCGGCCAATATTGCGCAGTCATTAGATTATGATGCGGCCATTCTTCATCAATATGCCAATCGTTTGAAAAATTTACAATACCTTGTTGTTCCCGTCGATTATTTGTCTTTATACAATACCTTGGCGTTTAATGCTGAAAAATGGCGATTGAAAAACTATGCCATTTATTTTAATATCAAGAAAACCAATGATTTAAATGAAAACTTTGAAGTGTTTGCCAATAAATTAGAGGTAAATCAAAACCGACTTCTCGATTACTACTTAAAAAACAAATCGGTTATTACGTGTTCAGATTTAGGTTGGGGCATATTGCCGGCTATACAACAAGACCTAATGGTAACCGGGGAAAAAGCGGCAAAGCGACATACCGCCAAGAACAACCGTTTTGTAGCCTATAATGTGAAAGTCTTAAAATCTATCTTGAATTTTGCGGAAAAAAATCATATTAAGGTGTTGATTTATAGTTCTCCAGCTTATGATTCTTATGTTAAGCAACTAAATGAATTGCAAGTTCAAAATACCAATGAGCAGCTCAAAAAACTGACTACTCGCTACAAAGCGGTTTATTATGCGAATTTTTTAACCGATTCTTCTTTTACTGCACAAGATTATTATGATGCAGACCATTTAAATAGGGTAGGAGCTAAAAAACTAAGTCTAAAAATAGATTGTCTGCTAAAGTTGATGGCTAAAGAATAATTATTTTTTTCTCAAAACCATTAAGCCATCTCTTATGGGAAACAAAACATTTTGTACACGTTGGTCTTCATGAACCTGTTGGTTAAAATCAATAATAGCCTTGGTATCAACATCTACTTTATCTCCTGCTTTTACCACTACTTTACCATACCACAACACATTGTCAATAATAATGTAGCCACCGGTGTTTACCTTATCAAAAATTAAATCATAATATTGTGCATAATTAATTTTATCGGCATCAATAAACACCAAATCATAAGTGTGTTGTAGTGTTGGTATAATCGTTAAGGCA
>JBIKPL010000454.1:0-2794 GCA_044357485.1 Cytophagales bacterium | reverse complement strand
GGTTAACAGTTATGGTAAAAACATGGAAGGGTCTCTGACTATTTTCGGAGAAAAAGGAACCGTAAAAATAGGAGGGCAGTATTTGAATGAATTGGAATATCAGAATATTGAAGGATTTGAATTCAAAGATTTGCCCAAAGGGAATACTGCAAATAATTACGGACAGTATCAGGGATCAATGTCTAATCATGATAAGGTATATGAAAATGTGGTTGAAGTTCTTTCCAATAATGGGGTAATATCGGCAAATTCCTTTGAGGCCCTTAAGACCGTTGAGATAATTGATAAAATTTATACTTCTGCAAAATCATTGAATTAATGGAACCGATACTCTTTGAATCCGGTATTAAAAATGTTCAATTTGGCCAAAATGTCAAGATTATACAACCCGTAAATATTTATGGCTGTTCGATTAGGGATAATTGTTTTATTGGACCGTTTGTCGAAATTCAAAAAGATGTTTCGATTGGAAGTAACACTAAGGTTCAATCCCATACGTTTATCTGCGAGTTAGTCACTATAGGGGATGATTGTTTTATAGGTCATGGCGTAATGTTTATTAATGATTTATTTTCCAAAGGTGGTCCAGCCCAGGGAGATAAATCACTTTGGATGTCCACAAAAATAGGGAACAAGGTATCGATTGGTTCTAATGCAACAATTTTACCGGTGGAGATATGTGATAATGTCGTTATTGGCGCAGGGTCTGTGGTTACTAAAAGCATCACTAATCCTGGAGTTTATGCCGGAAATCCAGCCCGATTAATTAAAAATTTATAAAAAAACATAATGATATGAAAGTACCTTTTGTAGATTTAAAGGAACAATACTGCACTATAAAAAATGAAATTGATATAGCTATAGCAACCGTTATAAGCGAAACTTCCTTTATTGGAGGTAAACATGTTGAAGCATTTGAGAAAAATTTTGCTGATTTATACGGAGTCAAACATTGTATTTCTTTGGCCAACGGAACCGATTCGTTATACGTTTTAATGAAAATGTTAGGAATTGGACGCGGTGATGAAGTGGTTACAACTGCGTACAGCTGGATTTCAAGTTCCGAAACCATCTCTCAAACAGGAGCTAAGCCGGTATTTGTGGATATTGATGAGTATTTTACCATTGATGCCGCTCAAATAGAAGCCAAAATCAGCCCGAATACAAAAGCTATTATTCCAGTTCACATTCATGGTCAAATGTGTGATATGGAAAAAATAATGGAAATTGCGAACCGATATCAAATACCCGTTATAGAGGATTGTGCTCAATCTCATTTTTCAGAATTCAAAGGTAAAAGAGCAGGTCTCACGGGAATTGCGGGTTCCTTTAGTTTTTATCCCGGTAAAAATTTAGGAGCTTATGGCGATGCAGGCTGCATTATAACCAATGATGATGCCCTAGCACTTAAGACCAGAATGTTTGCAAGACATGGAGCGTTAAAAAAACATCAGCATGAAATGGAAGGAATTAACAGCCGATTAGACGGTCTGCAAGCCGCCATTTTGAATGCCAAATTACCCCATATTCTGAAATGGACTGACAACAGAATTGCAAATGCAGCTATCTATAATGAATTGTTAAAAGGGATAACTTCAATTGAAACGCCTCGTGTCAGAAAGGATGTGAAACACAGTTATCATCTGTATGTGATAAAAGCAGAACGAAGAGATGCGTTAGCAAAATATCTCAAAGAAAACGGGATTGATACGGCGATTCATTACCCGATAGCGCTGCATAATATGAATGCTTATCACTATTTAAATTATACCAGAGAGGACTTCCCGCTTGCTTCCTATAATGAAGACAAAATATTGTCTTTGCCCATGTTTCCTGAATTGACTCAGGAACAAATGACTTTTGTAGCAACTAAAATAAATGAGTTTTTTGAAAATTAACCAATTAATTCAGGATAACATTTTGAGGGAATGAAGATGGCCACTATAATGGAGAAGGTTCTGAAATGGAATGGTTCCATATCCGGATCATTTAAAAAAGGGAATCATTTAATCCGGAATTCCCTTATTTTAATATTGGGTACGGGACTATCGCAGTTTATACCGCTTCTTTTTAGTCCTGTTTTAACAAGAGTATTTAGTCCGTTTGAGTTTGGTCAGCTTGCTTTCTTTATGGCTTGTGCCTCAATTATGACTATTCTGTCTACTGGTTTGTTTGAATTGGCGATAATGTTGCCTAAAAAAGATCGGGTTTCTCTGAATATCATAGGTCTTATTGTACTCTCATCATTGGTTTTTAGTGTAGTTGTCTTATTGTTTTTATTGTTTTACCTTTTTATTTTTGGAGGGATTTTTTATAACAAGCAGGATTATAAATATTTAATTTTATTGCCCTTGGGGATTTTTTTTAATGCTGTTTTTCAGGCAATGAATTATTGGTTTAACCGAAAAAAGCAGTATAAAATTATTAATATATCAAAAATAACCCAAAGCACCGGAACAGTATTCATCAGTATAGTTTTAGGTTTTTTAGGTTATAAAAACTGGGGATTAATTATTGGTTATGTTGGTGGAACTTTTTTAGCAACCTTACCCTTTTTTTTTATTTTATATAAGCGATATTCTATTATTTCATTTGCCGAAATTAAACAAAGTGCCAAACTGTACAGTAGTTATCCTAAACTGATGATGCCCTCCAGTTTTGTCAACACGGCAGCCAGTCAGGCCCCTATTTTTTTTATCACCCATTTTTTTACCAAAGAAATTGTAGGTGGTTTTTCTTTTGCTTCAAGGATGCTTACAGCTCCGGTTGCGGTAATAAGCACTTCTATCGGACA
>JBIKPL010000118.1:0-7855 GCA_044357485.1 Cytophagales bacterium | reverse complement strand
TCTAAGCTGGTTAGTTGATTATCGAAACAAACAAGTGAGTATAAAGCAGTATTTTTAGTTACATCTAAACTTGTGAGTAGATTGGTACCACAATCAAGAAATGTTAAAGCAGTACATTTCGATACCTCTAAACTTTGCACTAAATTATAGGAACAGTTAAGTCTTAGCAAAGCGGAGTTAACATCTAAGCTTGTGAGTAGATTATCATTACATTCAAGTCTGGTTAAAGCAGTATTTTTAGATACATCTAAGCTTGTGAGTAGATTACGTTGACACCAAAGTTCGGTCAGTCCTGTATTTTTAGTTACATCTAAGCTGCTGAGTTTATTCCCAGGACACTTAAGCTCAATTAAAGCAGTACATTTTGATATATCTAAGCTTGTAAGTAGATTAGCGGAACAATCAAGATTAGATAAAGGAGTATTTACTACTAAGTTTGTTAGTAGATTGCCGATACATTCAAGTCTAGTTAAAGCAATATTTTTCGATACATCTAAGCTGTCCAGTTGATTATTGCCACAAACAAGCCCAGTTAAAGCAGTATTTTTCGATACATCTAAGCTTGTGAGTAGATTACGTGAACAATCAAGCTGAGATAAATTAACAAATGCTTCAATACCAACCATTGAAGTGATGTTACTCGACGATACGTTTATGCTACCATTAAAAGCTATAGCCTCTTGTTCTGAAATATTTAGTATATCAGCATCGGTATTGATGCTGTCGGTTCTACTTAATAAATAAGCTTTTAAATTCGCATCAGGTATATTTATATTTTGAGCTGAAACTGAACAATTTGTTATGTAATCAGCTAAAAAATCTTTATGCCATGTATCTTTAATAACATGTGTAGGTAAAATACATATAGTATATAATTCTGGATTATTGACAGAGCTAAAACTTGTAATCAATGGATTGTTGCGTAAGTCTAATTCTGTCAATAGGTTACCATCACATGTAAGACTAGTGAGTAATGTATTTTTACTTATATCAAGATTTTTAATTGGGTTATCCCAAGTAGCTAAAAGATCTAGATTTAGGTTTTTACTTACATCAATATTGGTAATTTGGTTTTTACGAAATGCTAAGAATTTTAAATTAATATTATTACTTACATCCAATGAAGTTAAATGGCATTCGGCACAATTCAACTTTTCTAATTTTAAGTTATTCGTTAAATTAAGAGATGATAAATTTGCATACCCCATTTCAAAATTTAACAATTCTGTATTATAACTTAAATCACAAGTAGTCATTGATGAAGACCCCCAAAATGTAGTAAAATTCTTAAAATACTCAATACCTGTAATATCTGTTACTATAATGTTTGATAAATCAATTTTACCTGTAAACGCTTCTGCTTCTTGAACCGTAATATCAAGTTTGGTTGCGCCAAGATTTTCCGTATTAATTAATGGGTTTTCCAATAAGTACTTTTTAAAATTCGCATCAGGAATATTAATATTCTGTGCTATTGAAGTAAATACAAAAGCAATCATGGACATAATTGTGAGTAACGTTTTTGTCATGGGTAAAAGAGTTTAAATGTTTAGAAAAATTAAGAAATAATTTACTGCATCATTTTTTCACTCGTTCCATCAGCATACCTGATAATCACCAAACCTTGGTAAGTATGGTTTACCGCTTGGCCTTGGAGGTTGAAAATATTGGTGATGGTTTTGGGTTGGGGCAAGTTATTGTCATCTATTCCCAATGTACAAGTTTCACTGTAAGCTGTGGTATTGTCTATTTGCCAATATGTTTTGGTTTGGGAAGCCAAAGCACAAATCGTTTTTAAATTGGGACTTGAATTAGCTAATAAGTAAACTAATTCAATATTTCTGGTAACATCTAATGTCGTAAATTGATTTGATTTACAAGACAAAATCGTTATTGCTATATTATTACTAACATCCAAGTTGGTTAATAAATTAGAGGAACAATCTAAACCAGTAAGTAAAGTATTGTTACTGATATCAATTGAAGTCAATAAATTTTTTTTAATGTAAAAAGAATTTAACAAAACATTTTTACTCACATCAAGCTGGGTGAGTTTATTAGTATCAACCCATAAATAATTCAAAACTACATTTTGAGTTAGGTTCAAAGTAAGCAATTGATTTTCATAACATTCAATTCTTTCGAGCAAAATATTGTTCGTGGTATTTAATGTAGTCAATTGATTTTTGTAACACACCAATTGTATCAAAGCCGTATTTTTGGTAATGTCTAAAGTACTTAGTTGATTACCATAACAGTTCAAATAGCCTAACTTTGTTGCTTTATTGATTGTAAGGTCTGTCAATAAATTATTTTCGCATTCCAGATATTTCAAATTTACATTATTTGTCAGGTCTAAAGCGGTTAATTTATTGGAAGCACAAATAAGTGTATCTAATTTGGTATTTAAACTTAAATCTAAAGTAGTCAAACTATTACTTTTGCAGTCCAAGTAAGTCAAATTGATAAATGCTTCAATTCCTGTTAAATCGCTGATTTGTTTCATCCAAATATTCATTTTACCAGTAAATGCTGCAGCTTCCTGTACGGAGATATTTAACTTATCATTGTCCGTATTGATTCCATAAAAGGTATTTAACAAATAAGCCTTAAAATTTGCATCAGGAATAGTTACATTTTGAGCTTGAGAAGTAAATGCAAATGCAATAATTGAAATAATTGTGAGTAACGTTTTTGTCATGGGTAAAAGGTTATAAAGCTATTGAAGTTGCAAAAATTACAAATCTATCTTTGAATACATTAACCAAATGTAAGAATATATCTAAGGTTATACATATTAAGTCATGAAAGAAATTATAAATAAAGTCATTGAATACTATTCAAATTAATAATTACAAAAATCAAAATAATTCATTATCAGAATATAAGGTAAATATTGAAGGTTATATATCGTGTTCCTTGGAACACGATTTCTATCGAATATTTTAAGCAATTAGAAACTAAGTTAATTAAAAACAAAATCCCTCATTCGGTGTATTAAATTACATTCCATTACTTTTTCACTATATTTAAACTTCCATAAATTCAAAAGTGATTATTAATGAACAATTTTAAAGAAACTGCCAATTTTATTTGGGGCATAGCAGACTTATTAAGAGGTGATTACAAACAATCTGATTACGGTAAAGTAATACTTCCGCTTACTGTGTTAAGGCGTTTGGATGCCGTATTGGCTGATACCAAAGAGAAGGTATTAGCCACTGCCAAGACTTTAAATATTGAAAATATTGACCCTATCCTGAATAAAACAGCAGGTTATAAGTTTCACAATCACAGTAATTTTGACTTTGAAAAGCTTATTGCTGACCCTAATAATTTAGCCTCAAATCTTCGTAATTATATCAATGGCTTTTCAATTGATGCTCGTGAAATTTTAGAGCAATTTGAATTTGAAAACCAAATAGTGAAGCTTGAAGAAGCCAATTTACTTTTTATGGTAATCAAGCGTTTCCAAGAAGTTGATTTACATCCAAACAATATCTCTTCTATGGAAATGGGATATATGTTTGAGGAGTTAATCAGAAAATTTGCTGAAATTAGTAATGAAACCGCAGGGGAACATTTTACTCCTCGTGAAGTTATTCGCTTGATGGTGAACATCTTATTTTTAAATGATAGAGATATTTTAACTAAAAAAGGTATTGTTAAAACCATTTATGATTGTTGTGCTGGCACAGGTGGTATGCTTTCAGTAGCCGAAGAATATCTACATGAATTAAATCCTGATGCTCGTTTAGAAATGTTCGGGCAAGAGTTAAACCCTGAAAGTTATGCCATCTGTAAATCCGACATGCTGATTAAAGGGCAGAACGCTTCCAATATCAAGAAGGGAAATTCTATTTCTGATGACCAATTAAGCAATGAAAAATTTGATTACTTAATTACCAACCCTCCATTTGGTGTAAAATGGGAAAAAATAGCCAAAAAGGTTGAAGATGAACACAATAAGCTTGGTTTTAGTGGTAGGTTTGGAGCAGGTTTGCCATCAAAAAGCGATGGTTCTTTCTTGTTTATTCTTCATTTAATTGCTAAAATGAAGCAAGACGAACAAGGTTCTCGTTTGGCAATTGTATTTAATGGTTCTCCTTTGTTTTCGGGTTCTCCAAGTTCAACTAAAAACGAAAGTTCTATACGCCAATGGATTATAGAAAATGATTTATTAGAATCTATTATTGCTTTACCAAATCAATTGTTCTATAACACAGGCATCAGCACTTATATTTGGGTGTTGAACAATAGAAAAGCTAAAAAACGCAAAGGTAAAGTTCAGTTGATTAATGCCGTTGATTTTTATAAGAAAATGAGCAAATCTCTTGGAGATAAACGCAATGAACTTGCGGATGAACATATTCAGGAAATAACCCAATTATACGGTTCATTTACAGAAACAAAACATTGTAAAATATTTGACAATGAAGATTTTGGCTACTCAAAAGTTGTGGTTGAACGCCCATTGTATGAAGATGGTAAAAAGGTTATAGATAAAAAAGGAAATGTAAAAGTTGATACCTCATTACGAGATACTGAAAACATCCCTTTAAAAGAAGATATTCAAGAATACTTGAAAAGAGAAGTATTACCTCATGTTGCCGATGCTTGGATAGATGAAAGCAAAACCAATGTGGGCTATGAAATCAATTTTACCAAATACTTCTACGAATATAAACCTTTAAGAAGCTTGGCTGATATTAGAGCTGATATTTTGGCATTGGAGGAGCAAACGGATGGAATGTTGAAAAATGTATTGAATTAATTATTTTAAATCTCCATCCAATGGTTGGAGAAATTAGAATGTTTTGATGGTATCACAATCTGTGATACCACCAAAAAGCTATTTTGGTAAAGCATAACTTTATGGAGCTTATTACAACAAACGATTTTACCCAAAACATTTTAACCCTAATTGCCTAATGAATACAGACATTACATTTTACAAAAATCTGTTGCTTGACATTAAAAACAGAGTTAGGCAAGGGCAAATTAAAGCTTATGTTTCCGCTAATGCTGAAATGTTGGCAACCTATTGGGATATTGGCAAAATGATACACGAACGCCAACAAATAGAAGGTTGGGGAAAAGCTGTAATACCAAGATTAGCAGTTGATTTAAAAAATGAATTGGCTGAAAGCAAAGGGTTTTCGGAAAGGAATTTAAAAATGATGGTTCAATTTTATAATGAATATAATCATATAAATTCAATTGGGCAACCGCCAGTTGCCCAATTAGAAATCAAGCCCAATACCCAATCATCAGTTTCAAAAATAGACGAAAACTCAATTGTGCAACTGCCAGTTGCACAATTAGAAAATGATACAAATTCAATTTCGCCAATGGCATTGGCGAAATTAGAGAATTTTGACAATCAATTATTTATAAGTGTAAATTGTCTGAACCTTGATTTTCTTGATTTACATGATTCAAAAGATTATAAGGGAGCAAAAAATCAAGGAAATCATTTTAATCCTTTAATGAAGGTGCAAACAAATGAAACATCAAGAAATAACATATAAAATAGTTGGTGCAGCTATGGAGGTTCACAAAATACTTGGTTGTGGATTTCAAGAACTTATTTATCAGCGTGCACTTGAAATAGAATTGGCATCTGTTGGCTTAACTTTTCAAAGAGAATTTGAAATGGATATTTTTTATAAAGGGGAAAGAATAGGCGGGCGACGAGTGGATTTTTTTGTTGAAAATTGTATCATGGTCGAATTAAAAGCTTTAACAAGCCTTGAAGATGTTCACATGGCTCAAGCTATGAATTATCTGGAAGCGTATAACGTAGAAATTGGTTTATTAATTAATTTTGGTGCAAAAAGTTTGCTACATAAACGACTACATAATAAACAGTTAAACAATTATCTGAACCATGATTCAAAAGATTGTCTGAACCATGATTCTCTTGATTTTCTTGATGCTCATGATTCTAATGATTTTAAAAATCCAAATAATCTTATTAATCCTTTAAATCAAGGTTCAGACAAATGAAACCATACTCTAAATATAAATCATCAGGCGTTGAATGGATTGGAGATATTCCTGAACATTGGGTAGTAAAGAGGCTTAAATTTATTGGAGATGCTATTGGAGGTTTAACATATTCTCCCAATGATATAGTTGATAATGAATATGATGGTAAATTAGTTCTTCGTTCATCAAACATTCAAAACGGCAAATTAAGTTTAGAAGACAATGTTTATGTAAATACTTCAATTCCTAATAAAATTGTATTAAGAAAAGGGGATATTTTAATTTGTTCAAGAAATGGAAGCAAACATTTAATTGGAAAAAATATTTTAATAGATGAACAAATGGAAGGAAATACATTTGGGGCATTTATGATGATATTTAGAAGTAATCAATATAACTTTTTATATCAATATTTTAATTCGGCAATATTTACTTCTCAATCAGGTTTATTTTTAACTGCGACAATAAACCAATTAACCTCAAATACTATTAATAATTTCATAATAGCATTACCACCTCTTCCCGAACAAACCGCTATTGCCAATTTCCTTGACCGAAAAACAGCCGAACTTGATACCTTAATAGCTAATAAACAACGCTTAATACAACTACTAAAAGAAGAACGCACAGCCATTATTAACCATGCGATTACAAAAGGTATAAGCGGTCTGAACCATGATTCTTTTGATTTACATGATTCAAAGGATTATAAAAATCAAGAAAATAAAAATCAAGAAAATCAGTCTAAT
Organism: Cytophagales bacterium; assembly: GCA_044357485.1. Taxonomy (GTDB): domain Bacteria; phylum Bacteroidota; class Bacteroidia; order Cytophagales; family UBA9547; genus CALPQG02. Next base: position 1,115 of record JBIKPL010000118.1, on the reverse strand, counting down.
CCTAAAAATCATGGTTCAGACAATGTTCGCTACAAAGACAGTGGCATTGAATGGATTGGTGAAATTCCTGAACATTGGGAGGTGAAGAAATTGAAACATATAAAAAACAAAATTGGTAGTGGAATTACACCACGAGGAGGAGCAGAAGTTTATTTAACATCAGGTTATCCATTAATACGAAGCCAAAACATATACTTTGATGGTATTAGACTTGATGATGTAGCTTACATAAGTGAAGAAATTCACAATTCAATGAGTAATAGCAAGGTATATCCAAATGATGTATTAATAAATATTACAGGAGGTTCAATTGGTAGATGTTATTTTGTATCAAATGAATTTAATGAAGCTAATGTAAATCAACATGTTTGTATCATTAGACCAAATCAGAAAATTTTAACTGAATATCTTTATAATTTACTCCGTTCGGATATTTGCCAACTACAAATTACATTAAGCCAAACAGGAGGAAATAGAGAAGCTTTAAATTTTGAAGATTTAAAAAACTTTATTATTCCTTTACCAAATATAGAGGAGCAAACAATAATTTTAGAAAATATTAAAAATAAAGAGGGTGAAATTAACACCATTATTTCCCAAACAGAAAAAGAAATTGAATTGTTGAAAGAATATAAAACAGCCTTGATAAGCGAAGTGGTGTTGGGAAAGGTGGATGTAAGAGAGGAAACATTGTCTGAATCAGGATTTACAGAATTAAAGAATTAACAGGATTTTGAAAATCAAGAAAATCATTTTAATCTTAAAATCATGGTTCAGACAAAATACAAAATTGCCTTGATAAGTGAAGTGGTATTGGGTAAGGTGGATGTGAGAGAGGAAACATTGTCTGAATCAGGATTTACAGAATTAAAGGATTAACAGGATTTTGAAAATCAAGAAAATCATTTTAATCTTAAAATCATGGTTCAGACAAAATATAAAACAGCCTTGATAAGTGAAGTGGTGTTGGGTAAGGTTGATGTGAGGGAGGAAATATTGTCTGAATCAGGATTTACAGAATTAAAGAATTAACAGGATTTTGAAAATCAAGAAAATCATTTTAATCTTAAAATCATGGTTCAGACAAAATACAAAACAGCCTTGATAAGTGAAGT
>JBIKPL010000453.1:0-2805 GCA_044357485.1 Cytophagales bacterium | reverse complement strand
CTGAAACCAACAACGACTATTTTGTAATCGAACGTTCAGTTGATGGAAAAGTATGGGAAGCGATTGACACCGTAAAAGGTGCTGGTACATCATTAACATTATTGAATTACCTATTGGTTGATGAAAATCCACTATCAGGCACGTCCTATTACCAATTAAAGCAAGTCGATTTTGACAAGAGCTTTACATATTCAAACATCGCGGTGGTGAATTTTGAAGGATTTAAAATTATTGATTTATTTCCTAACCCATCAGATGGAAACATTAATATCGTTATTCAATCATCTGTGGAGGCAAGTGTTGACTTAAAAATATACAATGCTATTGGGCAAATATTGAAATCGAAAATTATACAAGTTAGCAAAGGAGTTAATCATATTCAAAACCACTTTGAAGGACCTACTGGTAAGTATTTTATCTCTGCCAAAACAAGCGATGGCGCTTACTATGATTACAAATTTATATTGAAAAATTAATGGATATTAATTGGTTTTAATTTGCTGCAGTCTCTAAGCTCCTACCTAGTGACAATTATGGAAAAGGCAGCTAGCCGTTTAATGGTTAGAAGCTTAAATTTAACCCTAACTATTAGTCTAGAACTTTAGGTACAAAAACAACTTTAAGACAATTAATTAAATCTATTGTCTTAAAGTTGTTTTTTGTTATATTTGTGTGAAATACAAAATGATTGAAGAATAATACGGATATAGAAAAACTTAAAATTGCATTCTGTAGTAAAGAATTTTTTACTACAGAAGATTTATGGCATTTTTATTCAAATGAAGACATAAACTTGAATAAAGGTACTTTTTCGTGGAAGGTACATCATTTAAAAGCACAACAAATAATACAATCAATAAAAAAAGGCGTTTATACTTTTGCCTTCAAACCAACATACCAACCCGAAATTGCTTCAAAACCAGCTGATATATTTTTAAAAATAAACAAATATTTCAACGGCATTAATGCATGTGTATGGTCTAGCAAGCAATTAAGTGAGTTTATGCTTCATATACCAGGTAAATATTACACCATATTAGAAGTAGAAGCGGATGCTTGCGAGGCTGTTTTCCATTATTTGAAAGATTTAAAATTTAAAAATATTTATTTACAACCTACTGACAAAGAAATCGAGTTGTACATTAATGAGTTGAATGAAGCTATTATTATTAAATCTTTAGTCACTAAATCACCACAGCAACTACTAAAAAAGATTGCTACTCCAAGAATTGAAAAAATACTGGTAGATATTTTTGCTGACAAAGTATTATTCAATACATTTCAAGGCAATGAACTGATTGTCATATTCAATAATGTGTATCATAAATATGAAATAAATTTCTCGAAGCTTATAACCTTTGCCAAACGCAGAGGAAAGGAAAAAGAAATCATTCAATTTATAAGTGCAAAAACAGAAATACCCAATTCCATCTTCGAATGATAACGTCGTATGCTTTAACTCCCGAATGGCTTGCATTAAAACGTAAGACTCATAAAAAATCAGACCCTTCTATTATGGAAAGGGTGATTTTTGCCTTACACTTACTGGAAGAGATTGCTAAAACAGACCTGCAATTTATTTTCAAAGGAGGTACAAGTCTTTTGTTATTAATGGATGAACCTGCACGATTTTCGGTTGATATTGACATCATTGTACCCAAAAATACGACCCGAGAAATTATTGAAGAGTTACTTTCTGGAGTAATAGAAAACAGTATTTTCAAAAGAATGGCATTGGATGAAAGAAGAAGTTATAATGGTGAAATTCCTAAAGCACATTATAAATTCATTTATGATTCTCATGCCATAAATAAAGAACAAGAAATCTTATTAGATATTTTATTTGAAGAAAATTCTTACCCTAAATTGATTCAAAGACCCGTTATTTGCGAATGGACTAATCATGAGGGTGACCCAATATTGGTTACTACTCCAGATATTAATGCAATTACGGGTGATAAACTTACTGCTTTTGCACCACAAACAATTGGAGTACCTTATGGTAAGGAGAAAGAAAAGGAAATAATCAAACAGCTATTTGATGTTGGAACACTCTTTGACCTTGTTGATGATATTGAAACGCTGAAAGAATCATTTATTAGCATTGCCAATAAAGAGTTGAGTTATAAAGTAACACGTCAGATTACAATTGAAGATGTTTTCAAAGATATTTTTGAAACTGGTATTATATTGGCGAAACGTGATTCTATTGTTGATGAAGTTTCAAAAACCAATCTGAAAGAATTACAAACAGGTATTACACAATTTGGTAATTATGTTTATAAGGGCCACTTCAGAATTGAAGACGCACAATTAGCGAGTGCCAAAGCAGTATATCTTTCTACTATGATTAAAACGAATTATAGTGGCACAATTGAAAAGTTTAACAAAAAAGAACCTAAAATTATTATTGAACATAGAGAATATCAATTTTTGAACAAGAAATTAAAATTTGTACATGAAGGTGCTGCCTTATTTTATTGGAATAAATCATTGGAATTACTTTTTCGATAATCATAAAATGCCTAAGTCGGAATTTTGACCAGTATATTTTTTCCAAATAGCTTATTTTGAATCTTCAGAATTTAAATACTCTTCAATAATTTGTCGTCTTTCTGATTCACTCAATGAACCACCATTTTTAATTTTAACTTCCTGCATTTGTCTACAATTTGTGTAAACCTATTTCAGGACAAGACAGTGCCACTTTAATAAAATCAAATACCCTTGCATTTAAACGGTTAAATCAATAGCTTAAATCTCTGAAAATAAACTATTTTTCAACAGCCCCTAATTAATATTTAA
>JBIKPL010000117.1:0-7878 GCA_044357485.1 Cytophagales bacterium | reverse complement strand
TTGGAATTCTTTTTTGATGGAGTGGGAATAGGTGCTTTTATTTTACCATAATTTTATACACTTGTTTTTGTCCTGCCTTGATGGTTTCTACCAGGTAAATACCTGATTTTTTAACCTTGATGTTTGTAGCAGCACCAGTATATATATTATTGCCAGTCAAATCGGTTATGCTAAGTTGGTCAACGGCAGTGTTTACGATAATGGTTTGGTTGTCGTTGGCGTATACCTTGTTGTTGCTTGAGCTAAAGTTGTCTACACCTGCTACTCTTTGTGCCGGCAGTTGCAAGGTAAACCTGTCGCTGGTATTTCCTGGCGCAGCTGTAAATACATAAGCAGCTTTGCTGATGTCTGTTTCAGTGCCGGTCATTTTATCTTTCAATATAAGGTTGGCATACGCCGAATTATTGATGGCCGATAATTCATACGTGCCTTCTTTGGCAATTGAAATCCCTACCGGAATATTTTTTTCATCACCGGTATTGTTCAAACTATTGATTGCCAAAGCAGTATTTTCGGCAGTGGTAAAGATTTCAGAGGCAGTGCTCGTGAATTTTTTAAAGGCATCTTTAAGTGCGTCAAAATTGTCGCTTACATTGCTTTCATTGCTGAAATCGATTTGAGTAACATCGGTGTTTTCACCTTTTAAAGCCAAAGAAATTTGTTCTACCGCATTGGTCCTCAATAAGGTGTTGGTATTCGTGGTAGAGACATCCGCTATGTTAAAACTAAAGGTGGTGCTCGCGTTGGTATGCATAAAAAAGCCTTGTCCACTCGGTAAATTGCCAGAATTTAAGGTAGAATAATTGGTGCCATTCCAAATATACACCGCCGCTAAACTATTGGTGGAAAGCATTGCGCTCACCAACATAGGCGCAGCAAAGGGATTGCCTAGTAAATTCCAACCATTTTTGGTAGAGGTGGCATCGATGTTGGTATTGGTAATGGCCACATTTGTATTCGCCCAAGTGAGTTTAACCCCTGCGGAAGCCGTAATAGTTTTGGTGCCTAAGCTAGAAATGGCATATCCTTTTCCAACGGTAAAATTGGTAGAAGCCGACTTCCATCCAGTTGTATTGTCTCCATCCGTTCTGCTAGTTTCATCATAATAATAGCCCGCAGCACCTGTAGAAGAAACAAACGGTGAAGAAATATACGAATAATCGGTATGTCCTTGGGTTCTGTTATACACAATGCCGGCCGTGCTGGTGAGCTTGCTGGTGCCAGAGGTATTGCCAGCTTCGTAAATAATACCACCATTATTGATGATTACCGCACCCGCAGCTAATGTGAAATTGTTTAAATTTAAAATACCTCCAGAATTTACGGTTAAGGTATTTGCAACGGAATAATTGCCTGTGAGGGTAGCAATACCCCCTGAATTAATAGTGCAATTGAAAATTATACCTGTAAGATTTACAGCACCGGAGATGTTTAAACTTGGCGGAAGTGCAAATATGTTGTTGTTTAGTAATAAGCATAGGAAGAGAACACCAATGATTTTTTTCATGAAATAATTTTTAGAAGTATATTTTAGCATCATTACGTGATTATTGAAATATAAGTTTTGATTGCAAGGGTTATACATTACAACAATGTCATCCCTTCGGGATTAATCATTAATTTATCCTACAACAATATCATCCCTTCGGGATTAATCATTAATTTTATACTACAACAATGTCATCCCTTCGGGATTAAATCATTAATTTTATACTATAACAATATCATCCCTTCGGGATTAATCATTAATTTTATACTATAACAATATCATCCCTTCGGGATTAATCATTAATTTTATACTATAACAATATCATCCCTTCGGGATTAAATCATTAATTTTATACTATAACAATATCATCCCTTCGGGATTAATCATTAATTTTATACTATAACAATATCATCCCTTCGGGATTAAATCATTAATTTTATACTATAACAATATCATCCCTTCGGGATTAATCATTAATTTATCCTACAACAATATCATCCCTTCGGGATTAATCATTAATTTATCCTACAACAATATCATCCCTTCGGGATTAAATCATTAATTTTATACTACAATAATGTCATCCCTTCGGGATTAATCATTAATTTTAAACTGCTTAATCCGTCAAATCTGTGTGCAATTTTGTTTTTATGCTTTGTCAAAGAATAAAAACTTGGAACGCTGATTAAGCGGATAATACGGATAATCGCTGATCTTTTCTTAATTTAACGACATTGGCCGATAGCCCTGGAATCGCCCTGAAAATCTTCCAATAATGTTTCTCGTTAATGAATTCTAAAGCATGCCCTTCTAGTTTGAAACGATTGATGCGATTAAATGATAGCAACCTTTAGTAAATCGTTTAGCACCATCAATTTCAAAGCCACATAAAAATTGTGTGCGCTAAATTTTCCTTTCAAAACTATTGCTTTGAAAATATGAATTATCGCCTAGTTTTCTTATTTTTGAAGGTTAAAATTTAGCATATTGAGTTTCGAAAAAAGACATATAGCGATATTAGGATCCACAGGGTCAATTGGAACACAAGCCTTAGAAGTGGTGAGAAGTTTTCCTGATTTGTTTGAAATTGAAGTGCTTACGGCGATGAATAATGCCGATTTATTAATCAAACAGGCTTTAGAATTCAAACCTAATACAGTTGTGATTACCAATGAAGCACTTTATGACAAAGTGTTCGCGGCCTTGAATCCTGCAGATATTAAAGTCTACACCGGTTTCAAAGCCTTGAATTCAGTGGTTCAAATGGAGGACATTGAAATTGTACTCACCGCCTTGGTTGGTTATGCTGGTTTGTTGCCTACCCTTAAAGCTATTGAAGCCGGAAAACACATTGCGCTGGCCAACAAAGAAACCTTGGTTGTTGCCGGAGAATTAGTGACCGCGTTGGCTGAAGCAAAAGGGGTAAATATTTATCCTGTCGATTCAGAACACTCTGCTATTTTTCAGTGCTTGGTAGGCGAATTTCATAACCCCATTGATAAACTTATTCTTACCGCTTCGGGTGGTCCTTTTAGAGGAAAAGATGTTGCGTATTTAAAAACAGTCACCAAAGCGCAGGCTTTAAAGCATCCCAATTGGGAAATGGGAGCTAAAATTACCATCGATTCGGCGTCTTTAATGAACAAGGGGTTAGAGGTAATTGAAGCCAAATGGTTATTCGCCGTGAAGCCATCACAAATTGAAGTCGTGGTTCACCCTCAATCTATCGTACATTCTTTGGTGCAATTTGAAGATGGCTCCTTAAAAGCACAAATGGGTTTGCCCGACATGAGGGTGCCTATTCAGTTTGCCTTAAGTTTTCCTCATCGTTTAAAAAGCGAAACGCCAAAATTTGATTTCATCAATTATCCAAACCTTAGTTTTGAGGCACCAGATAAAACTACCTTTAGAAATTTGCAATTGGCCTACGATGCTTTATACAAGGCAGGCAATATGCCTTGTATCTTAAATGCCGCCAATGAGGTAGCTGTGAAGCTGTTTTTGGAAGATAAAATTTCTTTCTTAGGCATGTCTGATTTAATTAACGATTGTATGGCAAAAGTCAATTTTGTTGAAAAACCAAGCCTTGAAGATTACATACTCACCGATGAAGCCACCAGGGAATTGGCACACCAAATTAATAGTAAAGTATTGGTTTAAACGTGCTTTTCAGTAGCGTATTGATATAAAAATATAAAAGGATAACAATTATAAAATGGAGGCAATAGTACAGTGGGCACAATTGATTTTGGCGCTTTTAATTTTAGTGGGTTTACATGAAGCGGGACACATGCTTTCGGCAAAATTTTTTGGGATGCGGGTAGAAAAGTTTTCAATAGGATTTAGCCCTACGCTTTGGTCTTTCAAAAGAGGCGATACAGAGTACGCTTTTGGAGCCATTCCTTTTGGAGGTTTTGTGAAAATCTCAGGGATGATCGATGAATCTTTGGATGTAGCAAGCATGAAAGAAGCGCCGAAAGCCTGGGAGTTTCGGTCGAAACCTGCATGGCAGCGTCTTATTGTAATGCTCGGGGGCATTATTGTGAATGTAATTACTGGCGTCGCAATTTTTGTATTGATTACCTATTTCAATGGCCAACGCGTGGTGCCGATGAGCGAAGTAAATAAGTATGGCATTGTGGCGTATGAAATGGGCAAAGAACTGGGTCTTCAAACGGGTGATAAAATACTCAAAGTGAATGGCAAAGCCATTACACAGTTTGCTGATGCCGTGGGGATGGATATTCTTTTGGCTGATGGGGCATATTACACCATCGAAAGAAATGGTGAAATAATAGCGATTAAAATCCCTGCCGATTTTGTGGATAAATTAGCCAAAAATAGCCGTAAAAAAGACCGACAACAATTTATTGACCAAGCCTTGCCTTTTCAAGTAGATTCTGTACTGCACGGAACGGGTGCTTTTAAAGGTGGCCTTAAAAGGGGCGATAAAATTATTGACATTGCTGCCCATAAAATTACCTTTTTCCATGAATTACAAGAAACCTTAAAGGCATTCAAAAACAAAGAGGTGGCTGTTAAAGTCGACCGAAATGGGGTAATTGAAGATCTTCAAGTTAAAATTGACAAAGATGGTAAAATTGGCTTTATGCCTAAAATTACCTTAAAAGATTCTGTCATCTATTTGTCTTTTGCGGAGTCAATGGTGAAGGGTACCGGTGATGCTTTTTCCTTGGTGTTTTTCCAAGCCAAAGCTTTTGGGAAAATATTTTCTGGCGAAATTGATGCTAGAAATTCAGTGGGAAGTGTGTTTAGTATTGCTGGTCAATATCCTTCTACTTGGAACTGGCCTGCCTTTTGGTTGATGACCGGTATGCTTTCTATGGTATTGGCATTCATGAATTTATTGCCAATTCCTGCTTTAGATGGTGGACATGTTATGTTTCTTTCTTGGGAAATCATTACAGGGAAAAAACCTTCCGATAAATTCTTAGAAACTGCTCAAAAAATTGGAATGTTATTGCTTTTATCTTTAATGGTATTTGCCTTAACCAATGATATTATGAATTTTGAGTGGGTGAAAGCGTTGTTTGGGATTACGGATTAGGAAGTTCAGCTTTCAGCGTTTTCAGTTTTTAAACGCTGAACGCTAAACGCTGAACGCTGAACAAAAAAACTGTTCACCCAGAACTGAAAACTCTAAACAAAAAACTATATTTGCCAAGTTTGAGCCGATAAAAACAATACAATTATGAAATACAAACGAATACTTCTAAAATTGAGTGGTGAAGCGCTTATGGGTGGTCAAAAATATGGCATTGACCCTGCTATGTTGCAACAATATGCACAAGAAATTAAACTTGTCGCAGACCAAGGTGTACAAGTGGCCATTGTGATTGGAGGAGGAAATATTTTTAGAGGTATTCAAGCGGAGTCATCTGGGATAGATCGTGTGCAAGGCGATTATATGGGAATGTTAGCCACTTTAATCAATGGCATGGCTTTGCAAGGTGCCTTGGAAAATGCAGGAATGTTTACCCGATTAATGTCTGGCTTGAAGTTAGAACAAGTATGTGAAAGCTTTATTCGTCGTCGTGCCATCAGACATCTTGAAAAGGGGAGGTTGGTGATTTTTGGCGCGGGTACAGGTAATCCTTATTTTACTACCGATAGTGCCGCAAGTTTAAGGGCCATAGAAATTGAAGCCGATGTGGTTTTAAAAGGAACACGGGTAGACGGTATTTACACTGCCGATCCGGAAAAAGACCCAACAGCAACCAAATACGAAGAAATTACTTTCCAAGAAGTATTCGATAAAGGTTTAAATGTAATGGATATGACGGCCTTTACTTTGTGTAAAGAAAACAATTTGCCAATTGTGGTATTTGACATGAATAAACCTGGCAATTTATTTAATTTACTGAAAGGCGAGAAAGTAGGTACCTTGGTGAAAATATAATCATTGTTTAAAATAATAATTAAAATCATATAACTACTTAACAGTCATTTAATGCTGTTAAGCTTAAACCGATAATTCAATATGGAAGAAATTCAAATTTATCTGGAGGAAGCAAAAGAATCAATGGAAAAATTCGTCGTGCATTTGAGCGGTGAACTTTCAAAAATAAGAGCAGGAAAAGCAATGTCTAATATGCTCGATGGTTTAATGATTGATTATTACGGTACGCCAACACCTATTCAGCAAGTGGCTGCCGTTACAACGCCTGATGGGCGAACTTTAGCGGTGAAACCTTGGGAAAAGCAAGTCATCAAAGACATTGAAAGAGCAATTATTAACTCTAATTTAGGCTTTAATCCTCAAAATGATGGTGAAACCATCAGGATAAATTTGCCTATGCTTACCGAAGAACGTCGTTTGGTATTGTGTAAACAAGCCAGGGCTGAAGGAGAATCCGGAAAGGTGAGGATCAGAAATATCAGAAAAGAAATTAACGAGGACTTAAAAAAATTAGTCAAAGAAGGGGCTTCTGAGGATGCCGTAAAAGATGCTGAAGCAAAAGTTCAAAAATTAACCGATGCCTATATCGTGAAAATTGATGAAACGGTAGCCAAAAAAGAAGTCGACATCATGACGGTGTAAGCTGTCAATCATTTTAAAAAGGAGTGGTATTTTTTACACTCCTTTTTGTTTAGTTCAATTGCAACATTATTTATTCTTACTATTATTTAAACGCTATTACTATGAAAAAAAATGCCTTATTTATTTTAGCTACAGTATTGCTAACTCAACATGTTTTTGCCCAGCGTTATGGGGTTCCTAATTTTAAAGTTGTTTCCGATTTTACAAATGAAAAAGTATTTACTGCCGGTATAGAAGGACCAGCATTTGGTAAAAAAGGGAATTTATACGTGGTGAATTTTCAGAAAGAAGGCACCATTGGGGTCGTTGATTATTTTGGTAATGCCAGTCTTTTTGTTGAATTACCAGAAGGAAGTATTGGCAACAGCATTGTCATCGACACCATGACCAACATGATGTATGTCGCCGATTATACCAAACATAATATTCTTAAAGTCGACATGGCTACCAAACAAGTTTCCGTGTTTGTACATGATGATCGATTTAACCAACCCAATGATATTTGTCGTCATGCCAATGGAAATTTTTATGCTTCCGACCCCAACTGGAAAGCAGAACAAGGCAATATTTGGTTGATTAGGGCCAGTGGAGAAGTGGTGTTATTAGGCAATAGTTTTGCGGCAACCAATGGCATAGCACTTAATCCAGCTCAAACTATTTTGTACGTTACCGAACAAACCAAAGACATGAATGGGGTGCTTAACAATGTTTGGGAATTTCCTATTCATGCCAATGGAATGCTCGGTGAAAAAGAGCTTTTAATTAAGTTTAGAGATTTTGGTATGGATGGGATGAAGGTAGATAAAATGGGCAATATATACCTGACACGTTATGATAAAGGGACGGTTGCTATTATTTCACCTGAAGGAGAAATTATTAGGGAAATTACCTTGAAAGGGAAAAAACCTTCGAATATTGCCTTTGGTGGTAGCGATGGGAGAACTTGTTTTGTGACCATGCAAGACAGGGGATGTATCGAAGTTTTTCGTATGCCTCGACTGAAAAGTTGGTACAGCCTTTTTGGTAAGTACTAATCAGGTAAATTTGGAAATACTATTTTTGTAAATGATTGCCTTCGTTTAACTGATTTAAGACCTGTTGTTAACTTTTAATTAGGGGCTGCTGAAAAATAGTTTATTTGTTGATTTTTAGATATTTAAGCTATTAATTTAACCGTTTAAATGCAAGGGGTATTTGATTATATTTCATTAAAGTGGTGCACTAGTTTGATTTAAATAGCATAGATAAGCTATTCATTTCGTAGGGCGTTCCCTTCGGTCGCGTGATCGGCACTCGCTATTTTTCTTGTGGTCAAATCATAGCGTAT
>JBIKPL010000116.1:0-7890 GCA_044357485.1 Cytophagales bacterium | reverse complement strand
GTGACAAAACAAGAAAAAAGAAGTCCACACGTATTGAGACATACTTTTGCTACCCATTTGCTTAACAAAGGCGCCGACTTAAATGCCATAAAAGATCTTTTAGGCCATACCAGTTTAGCCGCTACGCAAGTGTACACGCATAATTCTCTTGATAAATTAAAGGCTATTTTCGAACAAGCGCATCCAAAAGCTTAATTTAATTAGTTATCATATTTAAAAGTAAGGTCATGAAATTACAAATTCACTCCATCCACTTTGATGCAGATCAAAAATTATTAGACTATATTCAAAAAAAAGTGGACAAACTGCATAAGTTTTATGACAGAATTACTGATGGGGAAGTTTTTTTAAAGCTTGAAAAAGGCGATAAAGTAGACAACAAAGTGGTAGAAATTAAAGTTAATGTACCGGGCTCTTCTTTATTCGTTAAAATCCAAAACAAATCATTCGAAGCCGCGGCAGATGAAGCGGCAGATGCATTACAAATACAAATCAAAAAATACAAAGAGAAATCTATTACAACACATACGGTATAGTTTTTATTAGGGGTTTAAACTATACCAAAAGACTGTTTCGCAAGAACAGTCTTTTTTTTGTTTTACACCTAGCATATTCATTCCAGTTCCTCAAAAAACAAAAAAAGACCTTCTAAGTTTTCGCTCAGAAGGTCTTTTTTTTGTTTGTATCAGTAATATTATCTTAAGAATAACATCTCTCTGTATTTCACTAAAGGCCAATCTTCATCATCAACGATAAGCTCTAGTTTATCAACTGCATAACGAATTGGATCAAAGAATTTTTTAACATCATCACAATAAGCGATTGCTTTTTTAGCGGCATCTTCAATGTTGTTCGCTGTTTTACGAGCTTCCACCATACCATCTACATTTTTATTGATAGCATCAATATGAGTAGTAATATCATTGATCAAAGCCAATACTGTTTCTGGCGCTTTAAGACCGATATCTTTAAGTCCTTTGTAGTTGGTAATCAATTTATTTTGGTAAGCAATTGCCGTAGGAATAATGTGATTTAACGCTAAGTCACCCATAATACGAGATTCGATTTGGATTTTCTTAGTATAATCTTCCAACATAATTTCATGACGTGCATGTAACTCTCTTTCAGAATACACACCGTTATCGATGAATAATTTAGTCGATTTTTTAGTTACATAAAACTCTAATGCATGCGCAGTAGTTTTCACGTTAGAAAGACCTCTTTTTTCTGCTTCTTTAGCCCATTCATCAGAATAGCCATTTCCTTCAAAACGAATTTTCTTAGAATCTTTAATTGCTTTTCTTAACACATCAGCAATAGCAACTTCTTTTTTCGTTCCTTTTTTAATTTCAGCTTCAACGTCTCTTTTGAATTTGAACAATTGATCAGCAACGATAGTATTTAAAACAGTCATTGCATTGGCAGAGTTGGCAGAAGAACCTACCGCTCTGAATTCAAATTTATTTCCTGTAAAGGCAAAAGGTGAAGTACGGTTACGGTCAGTATTGTCAAGTAAGATTGAAGGAATTTTATTCAATCCTAATTTCATGTACATGTTATCGCCTTTGTTGATTTCAACTTTAGCAGATTTTTCGAATTCATCCAACACTCTTGAAAGTTCAGAACCGATGAACACAGAAATAATTGCTGGAGGCGCTTCGTTAGCACCCAAACGGTGATCGTTAGAAGCAGAAGCGATAGAAGCTCTTAATAAATCAGCATGCTCGTAAACCGCTCTAATAACGTTTACAAAGAAGGTTAAGAATACTAAGTTTTCTTTTGGTTTAGAACTAGGAGCCAACAAGTTAACACCAGTATTGGTACATAATGACCAGTTGTTGTGTTTACCAGAACCGTTAACGCCAGCGAATGGTTTTTCGTGGAACAATACTTTCAAACCATGTCTTTCACCAACTTTGTTCATGATGTCCATCAACAATAAGTTATGGTCAACAGAAAGGTTGATTTCTTCAAACTGAGGAGCAACTTCAAATTGAGAAGGCGCAACTTCGTTGTGACGTGTTCTTACTGGAATACCTAATTTTTGTGCTTCGATTTCAAAGTCAACCATGAAGTTATGCACTCTTGGAGAAATTGTACCGAAATAATGATCTTCTAATTGTTGACCTCTAGCAGGAGCATGTCCAAATACAGTTCTACCAGACATTACTAAGTCAGGACGTGCATTGTATAAAGCTGAATCAACCAAGAAATATTCTTGTTCTGGTCCTAAAGTAGTAGAAACCTTGGTAACATTAGTATCAAACAATTGTGCAACAGCAGTAGCTGATTTGTCTAATTGGCCTAATGATTTCAACAATGGTGTTTTGTAATCTAATGATTCACCTGTGTAAGAAACGAAAATAGTTGGAATACAAAGCGTTTTGGTATTTCCGTTTTCAATAATGAATGCAGGAGAAGAAGGATCCCAAGCCGTATAACCACGCGCTTCGAAAGTATTTCTAATTCCACCATTAGGGAAAGAAGAAGCATCTGGTTCTTGTTGCACTAAAGCAGAAGACCTGAATTTTTCGATTGCATGTCCACCTTCCGTTGGTTCAAAAAAAGCATCGTGTTTTTCAGCAGTGGTACCAGTTAAAGGCTGAAACCAGTGGGTATAGTGCGTAACACCTTTTTCCATTGCCCAAGCTTTCATACCTGCTGCAACGGCATCAGCCAATTGCATGTCAATTTTTTCACCTTTTTCAATCGCTGTAATTACTTTTTTAATGTTTTCAGCAGAAATTGTTGCTTTCATAGCATCAATTCCATAAACATTACATCCATAATAATCAGAAACCTTGTTAGAAGGAAGTACTGGTAAAATTGGTTGTCTTGAGTTTACGAATTCAAGCGCTTTAAATCTAAGATTAGCCATTATTTAGTAATTATATTTGTTTTTGGGATTAAATTCTAAGCAAAAGTAAACATTTTCGAATAAAATAGATGCAAAACCACAATATTTTTAGATATTTTTTTTGAATCATCTACAAAACAGAAGTATCAGGATTAAAATTCCATTAAAACATTACAATTATTGGATATAATAGCACAAAAACGACTAAAAGACTTCTCATTTTTTATTTTACACTAAAAATACACGTAAACTTCCGTGTTAAAGCCAAAATCAACCCCAAACAACACGGCGTGGTCTCCAAGGTGTTTGAATAGCTGATACCCTTAGTAATTGTTTTAAACAATACCATTACAGGCATCGCTTACACTTGTATGGGCAGCAAATTTATTACAATCGGTCATGATTTAGAAAACCAACAGCGCGGCAATGAAATTAAACCGTATCTTTTTAATACAACATGCTAAAAAATTAAGTATTTTTTTATACTTTTATTATCGATAAAATTCCTGTTCCACCTTTCTCTTTCCATAAGCAATTATAATGAGTCAAATCAGACCTATCATTAAAAAGGTAGTAAATCCTTTTGAGTTAGTTAAAATCATCAAATTACAACGTAACCGTAAAAAAACAGAACGTGTTAGAGATGATGCTCAATTAAAACTTTATTCTCAAATTCTAAAGGGCGATTTTTTACATTATGGCTATTTTGATGACCCTGCTGTGCAAGCAGAAGATATTTCACTTAACGATATATACAAAGCACAACACAGGTATGCTGAATTACTTGTTGAAAAAATTAAAAACACACAAGACGAAATATTAGATATTGGTTGTGGTATGGGAGGACTATTGAAGCTTTTACAAGAAAAAGGCACAAAACCAGTAGCACTTACACCCGACAATACACAAATACATTATATTTCTCAAAAATATCCTGAAATCCAACATTACCATTGCAAATTTGAAGATATTCCTGTAAAAGAAAATATCAATAGATATGGCACGGTGATTACTTCTGAAAGTTTACAATACCTAGATTTGGATAAATCGCTTCCTCTTTTACATAAAATTTCTAAGCCCGACGCCACATGGATTGCTTGTGACTATTTTAGAATTGGCGATGGGGCAGAAAAATCGGGTCATTATTGGAATGCCTTTTTAGAAAAGTTAAAAATACATGGCTGGGAATTAAAATTCGAACAAGACATAACCCCAAACATTTTACCTACCATTGCTTACGTTCACTTATGGGGACATAATATTGGTCTTCCATTGTTTAATTTTGCTTTAGAAAAATTAGAAATTAAACAACCAGGCATATATTATGCAATCAAAAATATTTTCCCTTTTATTAAGCAAAAAATTGACAAAAATTTAATTACTGTAAATCCTAAAATATTTGCAGAAAACAAAAAATACAAATTAATGGTTTTCGAAAAAATAGTTTCTTAATTAACCAACTTAGCTATTTTCATTAGCCTTAAATTTTTTCATCATTAAAAATTTAAGAATGCTCCTAAATAAAAATAGGAATTCTCACGCATTACTCGGACTTTTGTAAAATTAACAAATCTGTTGTAATACAATAAATTACCAACAACGATAAACGTCAAGATTAATAAACACTATGGGAAGATCACAAGAAACGTGGAATAAAAAAGAAACAGAGAAGAAAAAACAAAAAAAGAAAAAAGAAAAAGAGGAGAGAAAAGAAGAAAGAAAAGCCAGTGCTGGAGAAAACAATAGCCTTGAAGACATGATGGCTTATGTAGACGAATATGGCAACATCACTTCTACGCCACCTGACCCAACTAAAAAAATAAAAATCAACGAAGCTGACATCGTTATTGGTGTACCAAAACATGACCCTAATGTGGTGGTAGATGTGGTAAGAAAAGGCATCGTTACTTTTTTCAATGAATCTAAAGGATATGGTTTTATCAAAGATTCTGCCAATCAAGACAGTATTTTTGTTCATGCAAATGGGCTTATTGATCAAATCAAAGAAAATAATAAAGTTACTTTCGAAATAGAAATGGGTCCTAAAGGTCCTAATGCTGTTTCAGTAAAACTTGACAAATAATTCTCCATATCTCTAAAATTAAAACAAAAGCATTTTAATTTTAGAGATATTCATTTAAATTAAAACTATAAAAGTCAATTACTTAAATAAAGTATTGACTTTATCTCAAACATATTTCATGAAAAAAATTGCCGATTACAGAAAGATTTTTGGTGTAACAAAAACAACAGAATTAAAAGAATTAAAAGCCCTTTACAGAAATTTCATGAAAGAATGTCATCCTGACAAATTCGTTAACGATGAAGCAGGACGATTAGCGGCGGAAGAAAAAAGCAAAGCGGTAATTGAAGCCTACCATGTATTGGTAAGTATTGCTCCAGAAACCATGGAAGCCAATAAAGAAGAATACACGCTAACGGTTAGCCATTCGGGTATTGCAGACTTTCACTACAAAGGGACAACCTTAGAAATTATTTTTTTAGACAGCAGCAGCTACGAGTATTTTGAAGTACCCAAAGCAACGTACCAAAAATTCTTAAATTCAGATACCAAAACGCGTTTTGCTAGAAGACATATTTACACTTCTTTTGTATATAGAAAAGCAAGCAAAGCGGTAGAAGTTTAAGTATTGTATTAGGAAATTTTATTCAAAAATACAGACAAATCATAGGGTCTTATCGTAGACAGATTTGTCTGTATTTATCTCTAAAACAACATTAAAATAACAACGATGAAAACTTTACTTCAAATTTGTTTATTTTTAATTTTGATTACAACCAATGCCATTGGTACCACCGTAAACTTATCTGCTACCACTGATTCATACCTATACAAAAGTAGCTCCACCGAAAATTATGGTGCATATTCAGAATTGTACAGCTATTCTTGGGCTGCCGCAAATATGACCCAAAGGCCAGTCCTCTATTTTGACATGACCTCTATCCCTTCTACTGCAACAATCAATTCGGCGACCCTAAAACTAACAGTTGTCAATACAGGAGGAGGAGCAGGAACAAAAACATTAGAAATACATAAATTAACAAGATCATTTACGGAAGGTACAGGAACAACACCTGGCTCTAGTACAAGTAATGTAAGCTGGACAAACTATACAGGCTCTACGGCATGGACAAGCGCAGGAGGTGACTTCAATGGAGCCGTTTCTGCAAGCACAACGTGTAGTACAACAGTTACTTTAAACACTCAATTGTCTTGGACGGTAACGACTGATGTTGCCAATTTTGTTGCTACAAGTGCCAATAATTATGGTTGGATAATGACACAGACTGATGCAGATGCAATGACCTATTTTTACTTTGGATCTAGAACCCATGGTACTTCTGCCTATAGACCTGAACTTACAGTAGATTACACGGTAGTTTTACCCGTTATTTTCGAGGCGGTAAAAGCTTCATTTGACAATTTCCAAAAGAAAATTTCATGGACCACCAGCGCGGAACATGACAATGATTTTTTTTCCATAGAAAAAACAAGCAATTTTAATCAAATCAAAACTATTGCTAAAATAAATGCCAGCAATAAAGGTATAGAAAAACAGCAATACCAATACATAGATTCTTCCAAAGAAGATATTTCAGACCATCTCTATTACCGAATTAAGCAGGTCGATTTTGATGGCAATTCGGCCAATTCAAATTGGGTAAAATTAACGACTGACCAAAGCGCCAATACCCATACTTTACCCTTTCCAAACCCGTTAATAAAGGTGATTTATTAAGCATTCATGCCAAAAAAGAAGACATCATTGTGAAAATATTTGACCTCAAAGGATTTGAATTGATGATGAAATCATTCCAAAACAATGACAAAGAGTGGGTTGAATTAGCAATGGATTTCAAAAATGGCCTATACTATATTGAAGTTCAAGGAAAAGATTTAAAATATACTGATTTAATACAAATCAAATAGCAATATATATTTTTAAGACACTGAATAACAGGTTGTATCAATTTATTTTGGGATAGTAATTAGGGCTTGCTTAAAAACTCGCTTACCTATTAATCTTTACTTTTATTCTAATATTTGTCACTTTTCCCCTCTTAACCAGGGGCTGCTGAAAAATAGTTTATTTGTTGATTTTTAGAGATTTAATCTATTGTTTTAACCGTTTAAATGCAAGGGTATTTGATTTTATTTCATTAAAGTGGTGCACTAGTTTCATTTAAATAGCATAGATAAGCTATTCATTTCGTAGGGCGTTCCCTTCGGTCGCGTAATCGGCACTCGCTATTTTTCTTGTGGTCAAATCATAGCGTATTAAAAGATTACCTCAACCCACAAGAAAAATGAGCTCAAACAAAGCCTCTCCCGCTAACGCAAAGCGAATTAGCCAATCTCTTCAATTAAATGGAGTGGCCATTTTAGCATCATAATTTTAAGTATATTTGCTAAAAATGATTTACAAATGATGTGAATTGCGTTTTTCAGCACCCTAACTAATAAATTAAGGTGAGATTAAGAAAGATGCTACACTAATCATTCGAATTGCGTTTTTAAGCAGCCCCTATTTAAGCAACCCTAACTACTAAAAAGTCAACACAAAAAAGCATTTTGAATTGTCAGCAAACCTGGCTAATATTTTAAAATACTTGAAATATACAAAGCAAAGTTTCAAATCAAAATTTTAATTAATACCTTCGAATAATATTACACTTAAATAAAAAAAAGAATATGAAAACAGCAGAAATCGTAACAGTAAAAGGAACAATGAAAGTTGAATTTTTTGAAAAAGATGCTCCACTTGCTGTCAAAAATTTTTGTGATTTAGCTCAAAAAGGATTTTATGATGGTTTAACATTCCATCGTGTAATTCCTAATTTTGTAATCCAAGGAGGTTGTCCTAATGGCACTGGCGCAGGCGGCCCAGGCTATACAATCAAATGTGAATTAGACGGAGACAATCAATACCACGATCGTGGTGTGTTATCTATGGCACATGCAGGAAGAAACACGGGAGGTTCTCAATTCTTTGTTTGTCATAGCCGCACCA
>JBIKPL010000010.1:0-22789 GCA_044357485.1 Cytophagales bacterium | reverse complement strand
ATTTAAAAGAATCTGTGGGAGTTTAGTTTATGGGACAGCAGTTACAAAAGCTCAATTTAATACTTATTATAAATTTACTATAGTACGAAATCCATGGTCGAGATTATATTCATTTTATAATCATATAATGTATAAAAGGAAAAGTGTAAGGCTTTATCAAAAATTTGATCTTTCAGAAAATTGTACTTTTGAAGAATTTTTAAATGCCTATAAGTCTAGTTGGGCCTTAAATTCACAGCTGTTTTGGTTAAATGGTGGGAAAAATAGTAAATTGTCGTTTGATTTTATTGGTAGATTTGAAAATTTAGAAAATGATTTTAAAATTATAGCTAATGAACTTAAACTTGATTCCTCTAAATTACCCCAAAAATTAGTTTCAGTAATAAGTGATTCTTATATAGACGCTTATACTCCAAAATTGAAGGATTTAGTTGCCAAAAATTATAAAGAAGAAATAAAATTGTTTAACTATGAGTTCGAAAACTAATCCCCTAGTACTGTTTCCTATTGATGCCATTGATTGGTTTTATTGCCAAGAATATATTGCTAAAGGCTTAATGCCTAACCTTCAAAGTTTAATGAATGATTCTAGCTATGGGGTTTTAAAGGATAAAGATTCTATTTGTGAACTTGGTTTGTTTAATATAATGTTTACTGGTCAGTCTCGTGAAGAAATTGGTTATTATGATTTTAGGCAAATTATACCTGGTAGCTATAAACTTAAGAATCATGTTGAAGGAGAAGATTTTGGAGACGATCCATTTTGGAGTTCTTATAAAGGAACAGACAAGAAAATTTGTATTTTAGATGTTTATGATGCAAGAATAGTGAATGATGTTAAAGGTGTACAGTTAGCTCATTGGACGCTTAATAACATGAAAAGAAATACAATTGTGTATCCTGAAACTTTGGCAGATATCTATCCGGAATTAAAAATACAATTAAAATGTAATCAAATTATCCCAGCAGACGATGCTAACAGTTTACATGTTTTTACTAATCTATTAAAAAGACTTGATCAAAAATTAGAAACATATTCTAAAATTATACAATCAGAAGACTTTGATTTTATTGCTATAGGCTTTGGAGAAGCACATTGTGCAGGTCATCAATTTTTTGATTATCTGAATTATTCAACTGAAAATACGGATGATAATACCAAGCTTATTTTAAGCGAAGCTATTGAAAAAATTTATCAAAAAATTGATTTTTTGATAGGTGAATTCATCTCAATACTTCCTGAAAAATCAAATATTGTAGTAATAAGCAATGTCGGAATTGATGCTTTATATCCGTACGAAATGTTTATTAATAGAGTTTGTTCAGTTTTAGGTTATCAAGTATTTAAGAAAAAATCTTTGTTACAAGCAGTGTCGCCTTTAAATTTGGGTAGAAAAATTGTTCCATTAAAAGTTAGATATAAATTAAGGCGTTTATTTATTGACATCAATAAGCAAGATCAAGATTTAGCAAATTCTTTTGAAAACTCAACAGATTGGTCTAAAACTAAAATTTTTGCAAGTCCAACATTTTTTAATTTATACCTAAGAGTTAATTTAAAAGGGAGAGAAGAACAAGGTATTGTTGACATTAAAGATTATGATGAATTTGTAGATAAAGTTTGTGAACAACTGAAAGGTTTTGTCGATGAGGAAACTAATCAACCGATATTTAAAGAAATAATAAAAGCTAAAGGGGTGTTTTCTGAAGATATTCCTTTTAATAATCCTGATATTCTCGCCTCATTTAATTCATCTACAAATCCTGTAAAATCAATATCTCATAAAGAGGGTTATCGTATAGTTCAAGAAGAAAATTTCTTTTTTAGAAGTACGGAACATTCTGAATATGGGTTTTTTATTGCCAAAGGACCTGACGTTAAGATTAATGGTGAAATAAAAAATGTTAACTATAGAGATATTGCTCCAACTTTAGTCAATCTAGCAGGGATAAAAAATGATGTAAACTATGTTGGTAATATCGTTTTTTAGGAAACACAATCTTGAGTAGAAAAGGACGATATCATTCATCTAATTGTAATAGTTATAGCCAGCAACAATCTCTAATAATATCTATATTGTTTTAAATCACAATCTATTAACGTTTCTAGTAGTTTATTGTCTTCTTCATAATAGTCACCAATAAAATCTTCAACTTCTGTTTTTACTTTCTTAATGGTTATTCGGTTTAAGAACTTAGGTATAAAATGATTTAAAAATCTAAAACCTTTTGCTAACAGCGCTTGAAATTGTGGCGATTCAAAAAGTTTATAATTGTTGGTGCCAGAGCATCTAGTATAAGTATTCAATTGTCTTAAGTAATACAATATGAAATTGTTTGACTTAACATTTACTTTAGATTTGAAATTTAGAGTTGAACAATCAATTTCAATAGTACAAAATTTCCCTATCGATTTAATGAATTTTTCTGGTTCCTTTAGAAATAATTCGTAAGGCAAAACGTGTACATTTTCTTTCCCAAAAAGAGCATAATACTCCTTAATTAAGAAGCTAAATTTGAAGTGTTCAGGTGTAAAATCTGGTTTAAAATCTCTGTTTTTTGGTTTTAAATATTTTACAACTTTGTTTGTTCCTCCTCCATTAAGGTATTGAAAATAATGGGATTGAATTATGTTTTTTTGTTCTCTTATGACGATTAATATTTTAGCTTTTGGAAAATGATTTTTTAAAAGAATAGCATTTTTGCGAGAATCATAGCCACCATGTGTAGCGGTTCCCACAAGTCTTTCTTGGGATATTACCCAATAATTTGTTTTTCTGTTTTTATGCAGGTCTATTATTTCATCAAATGCTGATTGTATTTGTTCTGTATTGTCATCGAAAGAGGTGAGTGGATAGTTGTTTTTATCTATCAAAAAATTGCTTGCTATTGTAGATTGACGTTTATCTTTAGTTGATAAATTGGTAAAGGTAGGATTATCAAAATTGAAAAGGTTTTCTTGTAACCAAGTTGTACCAGTTTTACCATAACCAATATGGATTAAGATATTGTCAAGATCTGTCGTTTTCATTTTTTTGTCAACCATTATTTACTGCTATAGCTATATAAACCATTTGAATATTTTTCTAAAGGAGCTAATTCTTCTATCGCTACTGTAGACACAATCACGTAATTTTTATCTTTGGTTTTGGCCAATTGAGCGGCAATAAATGCTGCTTTGTATTCTTGGTCGCCCAACCTTTCAAATACCATGGCTTTGCTTTTGTACATCAAATACCAAGGGGTACACATAAACTGTTCGTCGATAAGTTGGTGCGCTGGGTTGTTGATGAATAAATTGGTGCAATGTGATTTTTGCAGCTGGGCAAGAATAAAATGATCCCTTAATTGGGTTTCATGGTAGGTATGTTCCTTGTATAAAATTCCTCCATACACCATTGGTAATAAGAGCATCGTATACCAAGGTAAATTCGGTTTTATTTTGGTCGATAGGTACAGTGCCAAACCAAAACTGATAAAGTAAATATTGTGGTTATGCACGAGAAATAAGTTGGGTAAAAATAACAACAACAACGCAAACCCGATGATAAATGGGAGTAAGTGATGCAATAATTTTTGCCTTGATTCTGCCTTGACACTACAAAATACTAACGTTAATGCCAACGTTTCAATCCCCAATTTGATGACCCATTTTAACGTTACAACTAAGCCAGAATATCCATTAAGAAGGTATAACCAAGAATAACTTAAGCCTTGATTGAAAAAGGAAATTTGATTTAAACGAGGGGTGCTTAAGGGTTTGGGACCAAGCGCTATTGTATGATTTATGGTCATAAAGTAAATGTACAATAACCAAGCACTAATTGTGAAAAATGCTGCACTGAGGAGAATTAAACTGGTTTTGAGTTGGTTTTTTTGAAATAATTGTACTGCAATATAACCGCCCACAAAAACGATAAAATACCAAGACGTTAAAGTGCCAAGCATAGCCACAATAGCCAATTTTGTATATTGTTTTTGGGTATCGAAATACAAAGTTGCGAATACCAATAAAAACACCAGACTGTCTCCAAAAATCAAATCAAGGTAAGTTAAGCGAAATGGAATAAGACAAAAGATAATGGCCAGCAGCAGCGATTGTTTGGGCTCAATTTTTAACTTACTTAAGTAATGGAGGAATAATATGTCTGTGCCTATTTTTATAAGTACCATAAAAATTCGGGCAGATAATATAGAATTGATTCCTAGTTTAAACCACAATGCCAGCAACCAGTAAAAAAATGGCGGCCAATTTAAATATTTGGTAAAGCCTCCATTGGCTTTGAATCCGGGTAAAAGATGGTGAAGGCTATATGGGTTTTCTGCAATTGTATCCGCAATAACCAAACCTACACTGCTGATTTTTAGGTCAGAATTGTAGTGGATATCTGGATGAAAACAGAGCAGTGCACTTACGATAGAAACCACTAAAGTGACTGCAAAAGTATAATTATACGTGAGGTTTTCTTTTAAAATCAATTGGAATACTTAATATTGTATTTGTAGTAACAATAATAATGAAAATATCTGTAATAATGCCTGCCCATAGGGCAGATTCTCTGTTTGAACGAAGTGTAAATTCTATACTGTTGTCAGATTATGCAGATTTTGAATTGATCATTGTTGCTGATGGTAATGTGCCTTTACCCGTGTATGGGAAAGCCCAAATAATACCACTCGATCAAGTTTACGGCCCTGCCTATGCCAGAAATATGGGGGCTAAAATTGCCACTGGCGATATTTTATATTTTACAGATGCTGATGTTGAAATTCAAGCGGATACCTTAACCAAGGTAGCGAGGTTTTTTGAAGTTCCTGAACATGTGGCCATGATGGGTTCTTATGACGATGCCCCTGATCATCAATCTTATGTGTCAAAATTTAAAAATTTAAGCCATCATTTTGTGCACCAAACGGCTGAGGTAACAACCAATACTTTTTGGGGGGCTTGTGGGGCAATACGCAAATCTGTATTTGAGGAAGTGGGAGGTTTTGATGCTCAAAAATATAAACGACCTTGTATCGAAGACATCGAATTGGGCTACAGGATTTCAGCAAAAGGCTATGTCATCAATATTGTCAAAGATATTCAGGTAAAACATTTGAAAAAATGGACCTTATATTCTTTTCTGAAAACCGATTTGGTCGATAGGGCAATTCCTTGGACGCAATTATTGGCAGCACATAAAACATTAAATCATACCAATTTAAACCTTAGCCTTAAAAATAAAATTTCTGCCGCATTGACTTGCCTCTTTTATGGGTCTTTGTTGTTTCCAGCAATATTGATCGTAAGCCTTTGTTTCTTAGGGGTTTTTAGTTATGTAAACCTGAATTTGATTGTATTTTTCAAACGTTATGGGTTAATGTTTGCCATTGTCTCGGTGTTTTTATTAACGCTTCATTATATGGTTGCTGTCTTAGGTTTTGCGTGGGTGAAAATTACGAGACCATAACAGTTAAAAAAAAAGCATCCTCTAATATGACTATTTGCCATTTTAAAGGATGCAAGAAATGATTATATAGTAGAATATTATTTTGGCAAAGCTTCTCCAGGTCCGTAAGCAGTTTTAGCAACTTCTCGTTTAACTGGTGTTAAGGAATTCAAATAACGATATAGGGCTTTTAGCTCCAAATTATTCATTTTAGCAAATGAACCCCAAGGCATATGAGATGTTTTAAACAATCTACCACCTCTCATTCTGTTAATAAATGCTTTTTCACTCCAATTAGCCATTACTCCTGTTTCTTTATCTGGTGTAATATTTGGCGTCACATAAGTGTATCCTCCCGAAGCGTCACTTGCTTCAAATGTTAATCCTCCGGCAAATGGTGCGCCAATATTTTTTCCAGTTTTAAGGTCACGTTCAGTATGGCAACCAACGCAATTGGCAACACTATTGGCTAAGTAAGCACCATAAGCGATTGAAGAATCAATTTTAATACTTTTTACTGGTGTTCCGATTGGACCTGTTGGTTTTATGGCTCCTAAAGCAATCAGCGCTTTTCCTAAGAATTTAAACTCTGTTGGTTTAACCATGTTTTTAACGGCTGGTTGAGCACGCAAAAATGAAATTACTGCAATTACATCTTCATCACTTAAGTTTTGAAAAGGCATCAAAGGAAACATTACTTTGTTACGGTGGGTAACAGAATAGCGCATAGCCCTGGCAATTTGTCCGTCAGTGAAATTGCCAATTCCAGTTTCTTTATCAGGCGTTAAATTGGGAGCTCTAAATGTTGCCGGAGGAATATCTAATTCAAAACCTCCAATCAAAGGCATTTCTAATCCTTTATCAACGGCTTCCATTTTGTCCATTGGCGTATGGCAAGAGGCACAATGCGCTGGTCCGTAAACTAAATATTTTCCGCGTGCGATAATTGCTGAATCTGTACTGGCTACAAGCGTTGGGGTGGAAGCTTCAAAGTTTTTGTCCCATGAAAGCTGAACAAAAATTACTAGTGAGCAAACAAGGAATACAACTACTCCTAAGGTTATTAAAATTACTTTTTTCGAAATGAATCGATTTTTTGTGGGTAATTATTTTTTTTGCTTTCAATATAGGGATTTGCA
Organism: Cytophagales bacterium; assembly: GCA_044357485.1. Taxonomy (GTDB): domain Bacteria; phylum Bacteroidota; class Bacteroidia; order Cytophagales; family UBA9547; genus CALPQG02. The sequence continues at coordinate 16,215 of JBIKPL010000010.1, read as the reverse complement.
ATAATTTTTTAATCTAATTTTGTAGGTATTTTATTACCATGGTTTTTCGAAAGAAGCTTTGCCAAAATTTTTATTGTAAGTTTTAAATAAACTGGGTGCAGTATTTTTTAGATTTAATTGATTTTTTTCGCCAAATATCCTAGATAGTAAAGCTATCGGAGTTAGCAATAAATAGAAAATGCCAGACATTACTATATTTGGAACAATAAGACTGAGTATCCATGCTAAATTTGTCCACCAATAGGTTATTTTACTAGCCAAATAGCTTGATGAAGCACCGGCAATTCCAATACAAAGAGAAATGTATAATGCCCAATTAGATTTTGTAATCACGAATAGTAGCAGAAAACCTACCGTAATTACTAAAACTGTTTTAGTAGGTGTGGTATTTGAGTTTTTATAATTCATCACATCAGTTTTAAAATATGCTGTAAATAAATGGAGCAACTACGCTACTTCCTCCAAACAGGAGAAAAAATCCCAAAATAAGTAAGATGATAATTACAGGCATAAGCCAGTATTTTTTACGTTGAGACATAAATAACCAAATATCTTTGATTTCTTCCATTTTATTTTTTTAATAATTGAAGGTATAAGTATTTTGCAATAGTTTCATTTGCTACACTATTGGGGTGTCCATCATTCAATATAACATATTTTTCATGATTAATTTGATAATCAGGAATCGCATTACTTACAAAATATAGTGTAAAATTAGCTTTTACAAGCTCATTAATGAAGTTTTGATAATCTTGGGTATTGTGAAAAATACCAGAAATTGAATTTGGGTCATCCCAAATTAATATTCTTAAATCAATCTTTCTTTTTTGTAAAAGAAATTTTGATTTTTTTAATATAGCAATAGTTGTTAACAGGTCATTATAAGTTGCTTTTTTCCCATTTATAAACTTTATATAGAGATAGGATTTGTACACTTTAAACAATAAGTAATTCAAGAATGTTTTTTCATTTGAATTAAAAGGTCCTGTATTGACAAGTTTATTATTGATGAGTTCGTATTTAGGACCAAAAATATCCCACTTTGATTTTCCTGTTGCTCTAGAAATATGATGGGGAATAAAACTATATAAGGCATTTTTTTTCCCTTTAATGTTTTTAATATCATTTTCAAGTCTAGTTTCAATTTGTTTTAGCATTTGATGTGGCCCATAACCATGGTTGCCGTAATTAAAGACTTGACTTTTAATTCGACTATTCAAATAGAAGGGTAATGTTTGGTTGTCACTTAAGCCTTGACCAAGCATAAACGAACAACCAAAAAACAACATACTACTATCACTTTTGGGGTTATTATTTGGAGTATATCTTAAATGATTCTTAAAGCTAATTAATGATTTATATAAAAGTTTATCTCCTATTTTTTTTTCTTGGTATGAACTGAAATTTCTTTTAGGACGATATCCTAATTCATGATCATATTCATCATATAAAAGCGTCTTCTTCGTCAGTTTATCAGTTAATACTAATTTTAAGTAATTTTTGTACCATAAATAGCCCTCTAGTAGCATTAAAGCAAATAAAATTGCAGCCAGATTAAAACAAATTATTTTTATCCATTCCTTTTTTAAAGTAAATCCAATCAATATCAGATAGCCACATAGTGAACTTAATATAATAACCCAACAGGATTCGACTACAAATTCAAGTGCAATAAAACTCCATGCAATAACAGCTAAACCAATAATGATAATTTGAGACAATTTGTTTATTCTTTTCATCATATAAGCTTTGGTAACTATTCCCCAAAATTCTAAATAGTTTTAAATTTAAAATATGCTGTATATAAATGGTGCAACAACGCTACTTCCTCCCAAGACGATTAGAATACCCAATAATAATAAGAGTATAATTACAGGTGCTAGCCAATATTTTTTTTGTTCTTTTAAGTAAAGCCAAATATCATTTAAGGTTTCCATATTATTGATGTACTTTTATACAGTCGTTAATTTTTTTAGTATAATATATATTTAATGCCCCCAAAGGATGATTGTCTATCTTGGGTCTAATGATATATTTATTTTTGTTGCTTTTAAAATCATGAGGAAGATTCACTTTGATTATTTTAATGTCTTTGTGTAGAAATTGTATCCAAGCCGTGTCTTGTTTATTCTGAGATGGATATAGACTTACATAAAATACACCAGTTGGGAAACTTTTTTTATATTCACTTGCTGTATAATTAATAATAGCTGCAAATCTATTATAAAAATGTTCTGTTTGAGGGTATGTTAAAGCAATATTGAAATAGCTAAGGGTATTGGATTGGTTAATAAATCTAGCTAAATACAAGTGATATTTATTTCTTTTTTTGACTACTAAGTTATTGTTTTCAATGTAAACATCAGGAGATTTTGATCCATAACTTAAATAACTTGAACCTCCATAAACGCGATTTAAGTGGTCATTGATGTAGGAATATAATAGGATGCCATTTTTTTCTAAGATTGTTCTAGTATTGATAGTGTTAATTCCTTTAGAAAAAAGTAAAGCCATTTGGTGTGGACCGTAGCCACTAAATCCGTAATTGTATGAATTATAAGTAGGATTTGTTTTTTCAAATAAATACGGAAAGGTACTTTCATAAGGAATTCCTTCTCCAAATGTTATTGAACAGCCTAAAAATAAAGCATGTTTTTCTGTAGATTTATTCGTTTTAATATTTTCAGATATCCTTCGGCTATATTTATCAGAAGAATACAATACATTATAAATCGTATCCTTACCTATTGATTTAATACATCTAAAAGAGTTAAGATTAGCTTGTGAAATATAACCCATTATTTTGTTTTGCTCAAAATTAGTGTCATCATTTTTAACTTGTTTCAAGGATTTAATTGGGTCGTTTTGAATTAATAGTCCACATATTAATTCAAAAAGTATTAAAACAAATAAAAATGTTCTTACTAAAAATAATATATAATAATTTTTTTGTAAAAGTAATTGTTGAATAATTAGCGTAAAAAAAATAAGTAGGACTAAATATAAATTAATGGTATTACTATATTTTTTAATTAAAAATATAATGACACAAATTAAAGAGAAAAACAAAAGCGTTTTTTTCGAAAGAGTAGATTTTAATAATGAATTAACATAGTTTTTAATTGCGTTCATACATTAATCCATTTTGAATTTAACTAACCAATTTTCTTTATTCTTCCAATTCGGCTGGTCTGTTTTACAATATACAAAATCGCCAAGTACTAAATAGTCCATGTCGGTACTCATAAAGCATCTATACGCATCAAGTGGGGTGCAAACTACTGGTTCACCTCTTACATTAAAACTTGTGTTGACGACCAATCCATACCCTGTAAGTTTATCAAATTCATTTATTAATGTCCAATACCTTGGGTTGGTTTCTTGGTGAACAGTTTGTATTCTGGCAGAATAATCTAAATGAGTGACTGCTTGTATATCACTTTTTTCTACATAAAGTTTTTCAAGCAAAGGTAATTGATGGAAATTTTCAGGCAGTTTTATTCTTCTTTTTTCTATTATTGGGGCAACCAATAACATATAGGGGGAATCGATTCTTAAATCAAAATATTGACTTGCTTTTTCGGCTAAAACAGAAGGCGCAAAAGGCCTAAAACTTTCCCTGTATTTTATTTTTAGGTTTAATTTTTTTTGCATTTCTGGATTTCTTGCGTCTCCTAAAATACTTCTGTTACCCAAGGCTCTAGGTCCAAATTCCATTTTACCTTGAAACCATCCTACCACATTGCCCTCCGCAATTTTTTGAGCGATATGATTTGCTAGCTCATTAAAATCTTCAAATTTTTGATAGACTGCTTTTGCTTTTTTAGTCATCAATATAATTTCTTTTTCAGAATAGGATGGACCGAGATAGGTTCCCTGCATTTGGTCATGCTGTGGAGTTATTACCCTGTCTTCTTTAAAATAGAGTTGACTAGCAGCCAAAGCCGCTCCTAAAGCTCCCCCTGCATCTCCAGAAGCAGGTTGGATATAAATGCCTTTGAAAATATTTTCTTGTACTAATTTTCCATTGGCTACACAGTTTAATGCTACTCCACCAGAAAGACATAAATAATCGGTACCAGTTATTCTCTTGGTTTCTTTAGCCATTTTAAGCACAATCTCTTCGGTAATAATTTGAATAGCAATGGCTAAATTGCAGTGACTTTGGGTTAATTCTTGAGTCTCATTTCTTCTTTTAAAGCCAAACAGTTTTTCCCATTTTGCTTCTTTAACCATTTTAAGACCTGTTGCATAACTAAAATAAGCTTGATTTAACCATATTGAACCGTCAGTTTTGATGTCTACAATTTCTGATTTAATGCTTTGAATAAATTGATGTGTTTCTGAAGCATCAGGATTACCAAATGGAGCTAATCCCATTAATTTGTATTCACCAGAATTTACAGTAAAACCAAGATAATAAGTAAAAGCACTATAGAGTAAACCCACCGAATGGGGAAATTCCATTTGCTTCAACATGGTAATTTGTGAATTTTCGCCCATACTAATAGAAGTCGTACACCATTCACCAACACCATCAATGGTTAATATCGCTGCTTTTTCATAGGGGGAAGGATAAAACGCACTTGCTGCATGAGACAAATGGTGTTCTGAAAATAGTAGTTTTAGTTTCTTTTTGTCATAAATTCCGACTTCTTTTAAGCCATCATAAATTAATTTTTTAAGGAATAGTTTTTCATTCAGCCATACGGGTATTGCTTTTAAAAATGAGATTAATCCTTTCGGGGCAAATGCATAATATGTTTGTAAAAGGCGTTCAAATTTTAATAAAGGTTTATCATAAAAAATGATGGCGTCAAGTTCGTCAATTTCAAGACCAGCTTCTTCGAGACAAAATTTAATAGCATTTACAGGAAATGCTGCGGTATGTTTTTCTCTGGTAAATCTTTCTTCTTGGGCAGCACATATTACTTTTCCTCCAATTACTAATGCAGCAGCAGCATCGTGGTAAAAAGCAGATATCCCAAGTATTTTTTTCATTTAATGTGTTATTTTGATTGGTGGAATTTCTCAGAAAGGTAATAAGTATGCCATGTTTAGTTTTTTAATAGTATTTCATCAACATCTTAAAACTCCCTGTACCCTGTACTCTTTACTCTTTACCCTGTACTTTGTACTCTGTACTTTGTATTCTGTACTCTGTATTCTGTACTCTGTACTCTGTACTCTGTACTCTGTACTCTGTACTTTGTACTCTGTACTCTGTACTTTGTACTCTGTACTCTGTACTTTGTACTTTGTACTCTGTACCTATTTACTGCTCTCCAAGTATTCCATCTCCGTATTGATGCTCCAAATATTGTCTTTGGTGGTGATGTTGTTTTGAATGTTTTTAACGGCTTCCATCGCTGTAAGCATAGAGTGATCTTGATTATTGTATTTATGCATCCCATTTCTACCAATCAAAAACATGTTTTCGATGCTATTGGCGTAATTTTTAATCGTATCAAATTCACTATATGCTCCCCAATAGGCGGGATAAGCTTTGGGGATTCGCACTACTACAGCATCAAATATGTCTTCTTCATAGCACATATGAAGTTGCTTAAGTTCTTTTTTTGCTAATGCAATCATTTCTTCATCAGACAATTGCCAAATGGGATCTGTTTTATAACAAAAATATTCTAAGCCTATCCAGAAATTTTGTTGGTCACCAGCCATTTCTTCACTCCAATGGTTGAATATCTGCATTCTTCCCACTTGTACAAAATCTTCTTGTATATAAATCCAGTTGTCTTTTGTCGGAATATCTTGCAGGGTATAGTTAAATAATTTAGAAGTAGAAATACCTACCGTAATAAAATCTCTATATTCTAGGCTGTTGGCTAATGCCAACACTGTTGTTGGTACTGGATTTGTGAATGCCCTGAATAGGTGTTTAACCGGTATGGTAGATATTAAATAATCACAGGCAATGCTACTTGTTTCACCCGCTTTATTTTTGATGGTAATGGTTTTAATCTGATTATTGTCGTGATTAATGGTATCCAAAACAGTACTGAATTCAATCTTTACATTTTTTGATTCAATAATGTTTTGCACTTTCTCCCATAATTGACCTGGCCCTTTTTTTGGGTACAAAAAGTACTCTATTAAACTTGTTTGGGTGTTTTTTTGATGAATAGATTTATGTTTTACAAATTTCTTTTTGACATAATCTACGATGACTTCAAATATATCTAAGCCCTTAATGCGTTGCGCGCCCCATTCGGCACTAATTTCATGACAGGCTTTGCCCCAAACTTTTTCTGTATAAGATTTGAAAAATGTTTTGTACAAATGATTGCCAAACCTATTGATCAAAAATTCTTCTAAGTTGGTTTCTTTTTTCAAAACGTCAACTTTGGATTTTAAAAAACTAAACCCAATTTTCAATGATTTTTTGATGCCTAATAATTTAAGCGTATGCTGGTTTATTTTTAAAGGATAGTTAAATAGTTTGCCATGAAATAAGATATGAGAACTACGTGTTCTTATCAACATGGCATCTTCTGTAGAGGTCGAAGTGGTATTGTATTTTTGAAGGTCAAAATAATGGTTTTGTCCTTTGTAGCTTAGGTCAATATTTTTGTTTTCATCAACAGCAATAGGAAGAATATTGGTCCACCATTGCAATACTTTTTCAGATTTTGAAAAAAAACGATGTCCTCCAATATCTATCCTAAAGTTTTTGTAAACGATCGTTTTTGAAATACCGCCTACTTGCTCGTCTGCTTCAATGAGGATAACATCGTAATTATCATTGTCTTTACACAATTCATACGCCGCCGTTAATCCCGCAGGGCCAGCGCCGATGATTATGACTTTCTTTTTAGTGTATTGTTGTATAGACATGCAATTCAAAACTACTTATTTTTTGGAGATAAATACCCTAAAATATTTAAAAATTGACTTAATACTATCAGTATAAAAATGGGGGATGCTTTCTTAAATTTAAATTGGGTAAAAGGGTAGTATAGCATGTTTTTGTAAAAGAAAATGGGTTGAATTGGTATCTTTTTATTATGTGACCGAAACACCTGATTGAAGTAATATGCCCCTTTACCATAGTTTAAGTGTTGTTTTATGAATTTATTGAAATTTAAATGATGGTAATGAAACACAATTGCTGTAGGGATTTGTAGTAAATTTATTGTAGCAACTTTGGCCCTAAAACATATTTCACGATCTTCCCCAGCCGCCAAGGGAAATTGTTCATTAAATCCTTTTAATTTATTAAATGTTTGATTGTTAATTACTAGATTATTCGAAGCAAAAAAATGCCAAGCGGTGTTTTGCCAAGCTTCATGCAGATAACTTACCAAGAGTTGACTGGCTTCTGAATATATACTATTGGTTTTATTGATTGTAAATCCTGTGAATATTGTGTTGGGTTTGCAATAGGGTGCCATTTCCGCTAACCAATCGGTATCCAAACAACAATCGTCATCCACAAAAATCAAATATTCTCCCTGCGCCGCATTTGCTCCGGTATTTCTTGCCGTGGCTGGGCCAGCATTGGGTTGGTTAATAATTTTGAGGTTGTTATGTTCCAACATGGGGATTTCTCCACCATCATTTACCACAATAATTTCAAACAATTCTTTGGTATAAGATTGGTTGATTATCGAAGCAACACAATGGTCAAGTTGTGTGCATCTGTTATAGGTCGGTATGATAAAAGAGAATTTCAATGGTGCGAATTCGTGGTGTTTTCAGTTTGTTTAAGCGCAATTTCTTCAAGTAATTTAGCGATAATGAGCTGGCTATTATGGTTAGATATCATGTCTTTTCTTGAGCCAAGTAATGGTATGCGTTCTATACTTTTAAAACAAGCCTCCCAATGTTTTCCAGGTTGCTGAAAGGAAATGTTTTCACTATGGAAATACTTGAAATTCAAATCCAATTTTACTTTTTGTAATTGAACAGCCCTGTTAAATACCAAATAATCTACACTTTGGGTATAAAACTTACTCTTCTTGGCAAATTTAGCATTCCTAAAGAATGAGAAACGTGAAAATAAAAAATAATAACTATTGAAAAGGATATGTTTTGCTGAAAAAAAGGCTTTAATTTTTTTATAAATAATTGTAATAGGTGAAAATATTGTTTGCGAACTTGATGATTTCTCTATTGTTGCAATGAAACTATACTGTTGTAAAGGATTTGAATAGATATATTTACTTAAAATTCGTCCACCAAAACATTTGCCGACAAAACCAATATTGGGCTGGTTGTAATTTGTAATTTGGCTAGCGATAAATTGATTATATATTTCGTCTATATTATTTTCTAATGGAATGTTTTTAAAGTTGGGATAGGCAATAATTTTAACTGTAAAATAAACGGCTAGCTTCTTAATAAACGCCCTGTCTTTTTCGCTAATTCCTCCATAAGGAGAAAAGTAATAAATGATATTTTCTTGAGCTGCTTTTTCCGACAGGTTTAAATCATGGAGGTTTTGGTATATTTCTAAGGGTTTCATTGCGCCATGAATCCAGTCGGTTGGTAGCGTTTCTCCCAAGGCGATTTCTAGGCTTACTAAAAAGTTGACGGCTTCAATAGAATTTCCTCCCGCTTCTTTCCAAGATGTGTTTTTTTGAAATGAGTTTTCATCCAGGTATTTGCCCCAAACAGTTTTCAGTGTTTCAAACAAAGGCGTTTGAAGGTCATGATGGAGGTTTGGAAAAGGATTGGGTTGAGGCTTAGTGATGCTATTTTCAAATGATGTTTTTAATGCTTTGTAATCATTTTTAAAGTTGTGTAATAAAGGAATTTCAGATACTTGTAAACATCTTTTAGGTACCATGTATTGGGGCAATTTTTCAGCAATCCAAATTTTGATTTCCGCTTCAGGTATGCTTCCAATATAAAATGCCAGTAAAGAATTGTTTTGGACAATTACCGCACACCTGCTGATGGCTGGATGCGTCATCAGCACGCCTTCAATTTCACTTATTTCTATTCGATGTCCGTTTATTTTTACCTGATGGTCATTTCTGCCAATAAATGATAAACTGCCTTCTTCGTTTATTTTCCCTAAATCACCAGTAAAGTAGGTGCGGTATTCGCCTTCAATAGTAAAGGATTGTTTTGTTTGTTCAGCATTGTTCCAATAACCCAAAGCAATGTATTTGCTTTTAACGCATATTTCTCCCGTTTCTCCGTCTGTAACTTGGTGTTGGGTTTCATCACAAATCGTCATTTCACGGTCTTCCACCGCAAAGCCTAAAGGTATTAATTCTTGGTGGATGAACGTGTTTTTGTTGATGAGCCATTGCCTGTAAATGGTAGCGATTTCAGTGGCCCCAATGCCCACATAAAGCAAACAATTGTCCGTAAAATTGGTTTTATACAAATTGACATCTGCATTAAAAATTCTATCACCAGCCAAGTAAATTAACCTTACCGAAGTTAGGCTTGCGTGGCTATTTTTTAATTGCAAAAATGTTCTAAAAATATTCGGTATAGCATGGTAAATGGTAATTTGCTCTTGGGAAATAAACGTTGCCAAGTCAAACAAACCGGTGCTTTTGAGGTTTTTGATATGTAAACTTGCACCGGTGAGTAAAGCGCCATAAATGTCTCGAATTGCCCCATTTACGCTGGGAGAATATAACAAGGAAAGTCTGTCGTTTTCATTTAAATGTATCGTGTTAATGTATTGCATCACGTCATGCAATAAATTGCGCTGGTTTTGGTAAACGCCCTTGGGAATGCCAGTGGAGCCTGAAGTATAAATGATATAGGCAATGTCATTAGGAGAGGCATTTAATTCAAATGTTACCTCTTTCGATGTAGTTAATTGATCAATATAAAGGTAATTGAATGCCTCCGAAAAGTGTACTTCCGTTGAATTGGCAACGATGGTTTTTACGCCCGAATGTTGGATAATCCTTTCATTTCTGTCTTTCGGTAAATCGATGTCGAGCGGCACATAAGGTCTTCCGGCAGCCAAAATTCCCAACATGGCCACTGGGAAATAGACGCCGTTTTGTAAAGCAATTCCTACTGGCTCATTGGCTAAAGTTTGGGTCTTTAAGGCTGACGCAATTTGTGTGGCTTGCTCGTAAACTTCTTTATACGTTAACTGGCTTGTAGCATCGGTAATCGCAATTTTAGCAGGATTTCTTCGCATTGCTTCGGTGAAAATTTCGAAAACAGGTTTTTCAATAGCTGCTTTTTCAAATTCCTTAAAGTCAATGTGGGTCAATATCGAATCGCTTAGCTTCATTTGTGGAATGATTTGGCTACCTTAATCCATAATAAAAGTTGCGCTTCATCGAAATCAAGTGGAATTACACAACCTGCAAAGCGCATATTGGTGCTTTTATTCGCCTCTACATAAGGTGCTAAAGCCATTTTGATTGAGGCTTCGGTGGTATGTTTTGCCATTTCCGTTGTAGGAATACCTACTACAATTTGATGCGGATATTGTGTTTGTAAATCTTCTATTTTAGGGTTATGTACTGATGATTCATAGTGCAGCACACAGTTGGACGGCAAGTGATTTGTAGTTAAATAGATGTCTTCGCCATGAATATGGAAAATGGTTTGTTCAAAATCTTTGCAATACTGTAAACAAGTGGCATTAAATTGTTCTCCAAAATTTCTATAAATCTCAGGTGATAATGCACCATGTCGCATGTGCTGGGTTACAAAAAACATTCCGCTGGCTCCTGCTTTTTTATATTCCTCTATAATGTACAAGGTGTTTTGGGTAATGATGGCTAAACCAGCCAAAACCTTTGCCGGGTCTTCCGCTATATGTTGTAGAAAAGTGTCCAAACCTGCCATTTGAATGGCCTGGCTTATAGGGCAAAAAATGGTGCAATATATGGGTTTGTTTGCATCGTTTTGTTGATTTACCAACCGACAAGCATTGATCATTTCTTGTAACAGGGGAGGGTTGGATTTGGCCAAATCAGGAAGTTGCAGCCAGTCGTTGGTGTGTGTAATATTGGTGGTAATAATTTTTCTTCTGCCAAGGTTGTCATGCTCCCACGATTCATCTATTGCTCCCTGACAAACCGCTTGCCAAGTACCTGCTGGCGTTATTTTAATGAAATCACAATTGAATTTGACTTGAAAATTGATTGTCTCCTCAGCTAAAGTGCTTGCTTGTTGATCGAGTATTGGATGGTGTTTCCAAAAGGAAATTTGAGCTGTTTTTTTCATAGCATATAAGGTGTATTCTGATTTTCGGTCTTCAAGCAGGATTTATTTTGGGGCGACCAACTTTATCGAGTAGGAAACAAAGAGTAATTTTAGCATTTAATTTCTTAAATGTGATGAATCGTCGCAATTAAAGTTTTAGCATGATCAAGATGACGAAAGATTTTGGTGGAAGGGAATACTAAAATGTCGCAATTATGCCAACGATTTTTACATCATTTGGCATTGGATGAAGAAAAATTCACTTTTACAATTATATTTGTTCTTTAACTCAAAAAATTAAAGCCGTGTATAAATTTATTAAACCCATATTATTTCAATTTGACCCTGAAAAGATTCACTATTTTGTATTTGCTTTATTGAAATTTGTACACAAAATTCCAGGTGTTCCGGCGTTAATGAGGGCCATGTATGTGCTCGAAGATCCACGATTAGAAAGAAAATTGTTTGGCCTCACGTTTAAGAATCCGGTTGGTTTGGGAGCTGGTTTTGATAAAGATGCTAAACTAATAGATGAATTGGCCGACCTTGGTTTTGGCTTCATTGAAATAGGGACCATTACCCCTTTGGCACAAGCCGGAAATGATAAACCCCGTTTATTTAGGCTGCCAGCAGATGAGGCTTTAATTAACCGAATGGGCTTCAATAATGGGGGGATGGATGCCGCCGTTGAGCGATTGAAAAATAGAAAAAGTAGCGTTTTGGTAGGGGGGAATATTGGTAAAAATAAATTGACACCCAACGAAAATGCTACCGACGATTATGTAAAAAGTTTCCATGCGTTGTATGAGTATGTAGATTATTTTACGGTAAATGTGAGCTCTCCTAACACCCCCAATTTAAGGGCATTGCAAGAAAAAGAACCCTTGAAACAATTGCTCCAAACCTTAAAAGACATCAACAATACCAAGGTTAAACCTAAGCCTATATTGTTGAAAATTGCACCCGATTTAACCAATGAACAATTGGACGATATCATAGAAATTGTGCAAGAAACAAAAATAGATGGGGTAATTGCTACCAACACGACTATTTCAAGAGAAAATTTACAAACGGCAGGCGCAACCGTAGCCGCCATTGGTATGGGAGGCTTAAGTGGTAAACCTGTTAAAAGTAGATCTACAGCAGTGGTGAAATACTTGGCAGATAAGTCTAACAAGTCATTTCCAATTATAGGGGTAGGAGGGATTCATTCCGCAGCAGATGCCCTTGAAAAATTAGCCGCGGGTGCTTCCTTGGTGCAAATCTATTCCGGTTTTATTTACGAAGGTCCGGCGTTGATCAAACAAATCAATAAGCAATTGTTAGCCCATTCATTGGATCAATAATATTGTTTTGATTCGTATATTGAATCGAAATGCTAATCTGTATTCAGAAAGCTAAAAAGATTCAAATTATTTAATTAAATTTGTTGGTTACCTACCATGGCAGAAAATACTTATAAAAGAAATACCGTTAATACTCCTAAAGAGGAGCCTCCCCAAAAGGCAGCCAAAGAAGGTACCGTAAAGTCGATGCCGAAGCTTAGTTTGGCTTTTTTAAAAGACCGTAGGTTTTTGTTGGCTTGTGGTTTCTTTTTAATGATTTTTTCATTTTATGCTACCGTAGCGTTATTGTCTTATTTATTTACCGGTACTGCTGATCAAAGCATTGTGGAGCATTGGTTTACCTCTACTTTACCCGAAGAAGGCGTTGAAATTAGCAATTGGTTGGGCATTGCTGGTGCCGTATTGAGTCATGTGTTGGTATTTAAATGGTTTGGTGTCGCTTCTTTTTTATTTATGCCAATCATCTTTATTTGGGGATTTAAAATCGTTTTCGAAAAAGAACTATTCTCCATCAAAACCGCTATTTATTTAGCCGTGTTTTTTGTGCTGTGGTTATGTACTACTTTTGGCTATTTTGCATTGGTCACTTCTAGTGAAAGCAGTATTGGTTTTCTTGGTGGTGGCGTGGGCTACGAATTAGCCTCCTATTTTAGTGCTTTATTAGGTTGGGGTACTTTTTTAGTGTTGGTGTTTGCTTTAATAGTATTTACCATCTATTTCTTTAACATCACTTCCATTGCCTGGGATAAAAAGAATTTATTAATTACCCAAGAGGAGGAAGATACAGAATTGGCCGAAGAGGAAGATGACCAAGCTGCTGCTTTGGCCGCGATGCTCGTTGATGAAACGGAAGAGGAGCTTACCGAAGAAGAATTGGATGCCAATTTAGAGGGTATTGAATTAATTTCCCAAGATGCAATCGAAGAGGAATTGCCAGTCTTGCCTCCCGTGGATGATTGGACTATTGCCAAACAATCAACCAAAACAAAAAATCCTGCTCCCGATTTAGATTTTCAGTTTTCTATCGCTGAAGAGGAACCAGCACAACTTATTGAGGCGCCAATACCTACACCGCTTGAAGTCGCTGAGAGCACAGAACCTTGGCCCGAATTAGCAGATGGAGAATTGCCTGTGATGGAAAATTATGACCCTACCTTGGATTTAGGGACATACAAATATCCTACCCTGGATTTGCTGAATGAACATCCTAATAGCAAAGTTCAAGTTACCAAAGAAGAACTTGAAGCCAATAAAGACAAAATTGTGGAAACCTTGTCTAATTACAATATTGGCATTTCGCAAGTGAAAGCAACGGTTGGTCCTACGGTTACCCTTTATGAAATTGTACCTGATGCGGGAGTTCGTATCGCAAAAATTAAAAACTTAGAAGATGACATCGCTTTAAGTTTAGCTGCTTTGGGAATTCGTATCATCGCGCCAATTCCTGGTAAAGGAACCATTGGCATTGAAGTGCCGAATAAAAACAAAGAAATGGTGCCCGCGCGTAGCGTATTTATGAGCGAGAAATTTATTAAGAGCGATATGGAATTGCCCTTGATGTTTGGTAAAACCATTTCGAATGAAGTATTTATGGCCGATTTGGCTAAAATGCCTCACTTGTTAATTGCTGGGGCAACGGGTATGGGTAAATCGGTAGGCTTAAATATGATCCTCACTTCTTTGCTGTACAAAAAACATCCTTCTCAATTGAAGTTTATTTTGGTCGATCCCAAAAAAGTGGAGCTTTCTATTTTCTCTAAAATTGAAAGACACTTTTTAGCCAAATTACCTGGAACCGAAGAACCTATTATTACCGATACTAAAAAAGTAATTTATACCCTCAATTCGGTTTGTATCGAAATGGACAATCGCTATGATTTGTTGAAAATTGGGGTATGTAGAAATATCAAAGAATACAACCAAAAGTTTGTGGAGCGTAGGTTAAATCCTAATAACGGACATAAGTTTTTGCCTTATATTGTAGTCGTTATAGATGAATTAGCCGACTTGATGATGACTGCCGGTAAAGAGGTGGAGACACCTATTGCACGTATTGCCCAATTGGCCCGTGCCGTCGGAATCCACTTGGTGGTAGCCACCCAACGCCCTTCTGTAAACGTCATTACAGGTATTATCAAAGCGAATTTTCCTGCAAGGTTATCCTTCAGGGTATCTCAAAAAATTGACTCTCGTACCATTCTCGATACTGGTGGGGCCGACCAACTCATTGGTAAAGGGGATATGTTGTTGAAATTAGATTCGGAAATGACACGTTTACAATGTGCTTTCTTAGACACGCCAGAGGTAGAACGTATCGTTGATTTTATTGGAGACCAAAGGGGGTATCCGACAGCGTATATGTTGCCAGAATTTTCTGGCGATGATGAGTCGGGACAAGCTTCTGGAGAGTATTCCAACGATGATTTAGATCCTTTGTTTGCCGATGCTGCCAGGCTATTGGTCGCTCACCAGCAAGGAAGTACTTCGTTGATTCAGCGCAGAATGAGCTTGGGCTATAACCGTGCAGGTAGAATTATTGACCAATTAGAATCCTTAGGCATCGTTGGACCTTTTGAAGGCAGTAAAGCCAGGGAAGTACTAATGAAGGACGAAACAAGTTTGGAACAATTATTGAGAGACAAAGGCATTTCGTAACTATTTTTTAATTTAAATAAACCTCAAAAACATGAAAATAAAGAATTTAGTGGTTGTATTGCTAGCATTAGGATGCATCATGGGTAATGCAAAGGCACAACAAGATCCTAAAGCAACGGTGATTTTGAACGACATGAGCAAGAAATACCAAGCATTTAAAAGTTTTAAGGCTGATTTTATGTATGCTTTGGAGACCACCAATGGGAAAGTAAAAGACAGTTATCAAGGACAAATTTTTGTGAAAGGCAATAAATATTACTTGAAAATTAGTGGGCAAGAAGTGTTTAACGATGGTGCTACGGTGTGGACCTACATGAAAGAGGAAAACGAATGCAATATCTCTGAATATGTACCAGATGAAAATGAGATTTCTCCTACCAAAATTCATGTGATGTATAAAAAAGGTTTTAAATATACCTACGCGGAAGAAAAAAAAGAAGGCACCCAAGTATTTGATGTGATAGATTTGGTTCCTGAAGACAAAAATAAGAGCTTTTTTAAAGTGCGTCTTATGATAAACAAAAAAGACAAGTCTGTGAAAAGTTGGAAAATATTTGATAGAAATGGCAATCGTTATTTGTACAGCGTCAATAAGTTTACGCCCAATCCTCCTGTGGAAGACAAACAATTTAAGTTTGATAAAACAAAATATCCTAAAGTACAGATTGTAGATTTAAGATAACAGAAGCCCCGAAAGGGGCTTTTTTGTTGTACGATAGCGGTGGGTTGAGGGGAAATGTTTTGCAAACTGAATTTCTGCTCTTTTGCTCTGCTGCTCTTCTGCTCTTCCGAATTTCTAATTCGGAAGCCCTATCGCAGGATTTGTAATCCGTTTTCTTACAAATTAGTGGTGTATAAAGTTTTTCACGCAAAGGCGCGAAGGGAAAACACGCAAAGGACGCAGACCTTCTCTTCCGAATTTGTGTATCTAACATACATGTTGTTGGAGAAGAACTCCAACAACGGCGGAAATACCCTGTACTCTGTACCTTGTACCCTGTACCCTGTACTTTGTACCCTGTACTTAATACCTTGTACTCTGTACTCTTCTCTTCCG
>JBIKPL010000452.1:0-2818 GCA_044357485.1 Cytophagales bacterium | reverse complement strand
TCCCTAAAAACAATTCAGGTCGCGATGTCATGATTGATGCGCCATCCACCATTGACCAAAAACAATTGAATGAATTAAAAATTGCGCTGAAATAGTTGTGAGTTGTCAGTTTAGAGTTGTCAGTTGTCAATGGAGAGGTATTAGTTTTCAGCGGTGAATTCTTAATGGAGAGTTTTAGTTAAAACATTATAAAACTGTAAACTGAAAACTAAAAACGTTAAACCCAAAAAAGTGAACCCAAGCAAGCAACAAGCATTATTAGATCAATTTAAGCTACGACATACTGCCTGTAGGCTAGAAGTCGTCGCTTTTTTTCTTTCTAAAAACTTTGCCATTGCCCATATAGATTTAGAACATGCCTTCAAAAAACAATTTGATCGGGTAACCCTTTACCGTACCCTTAAAACATTTTTAGACAAAGGCATTATTCATAAAGTACTCGATGATGAAGGCACACCAAAGTATGCCTTGTGTCCAAGTGCTTGCACACATCTTCAGCACCATCACCACGACCACATACATTTCAAATGTAATGTTTGTGGCCAAACTACTTGTATGGAGGATATTTTTATACCTGAAATCAACTTACCTGTAGGATTTAAAGTGCTTGAAAAAAACATACTTATGGCTGGCATTTGTCCGCAATGCAGCGAAAATAAAATGTTATAAAACATTAGTATAACAAACTTTACCGCTTTACAAATGGTTGCAAGGTAAATGATTACCCTAAATTGGCAAGCAATGAAAACAAGCAAAAGTCTGCAATCAATCAAAGTGGCAGCGTCACAAACCCTCAAGACAAGGATTGTGAAATCGCTTAAACAATACAAGCGCCTACCAAAACACAAAGCGACCACATTTTCTGAAGAAACGTGGTCGCTTTTTTTTGTTTAATTCAAAACACTATCCGTAGCTTGAAGAATAATGGCTACTTTTTGGGCAAAAATATTATTTGCATTTATTCACCCAAGCAACATGTTGGTCTTTTTTAAATGCCTTTTGGGAAGATACTGTGGCGATATCGGCTACACAAATGTTTTTTAAATTCACACAACCTTCAACGGTTAATACTTTTAAAAGAGGGTTTTTAGAAATATTCAAATTCAACAGTTGTGTTTGTGAACAATTTAACTCTGTCAATTTACTATTCTTCGTAACATCGATGGACGTAATTTCATTTTTCACAAAATTAAGGCTAACCAAACCCCAATTTTTGGAAACATCCAAATGGGTTAATTTATTGGCAAAACAAAACAGTTTGGTCAAGTATATGTTTTTACTCACGTCTAATTTAATGAGTTGGTTGTTGTCACAATAAAGTTCTTTTAACTCTTCATTATGATGTAAATTCAAATGCTTAATTGGGTTTTGGCCACACTGAATAATGGTTAATACCTTATTTTTAGAAATGTCTAAACTCATTAATTTATTGGCATAACACACCAAAGTAGTGAGGGTAATATTTTTGTTTAAATCAAGATGTGTCAATGAATTTCCCCAACACCACAACTGTGTTAAAGCCGTATTTTTAGAAATATCTAAGCTTGTAAGCTTGTTAGAATTACACCATAAACCTTTGAGGTTGGTAAATGCCTCTATGCCTTCTAAACTCGTTAAACCTTCAAAACCAACTTTAATATTTCCTCGAAAAGCGAGCGCTTCTTCTAATTGAATTTCTTTGTCTTTATTTAAATTAACTTCTTCATTTTCAATAAGTAGCGCTTTAAATTTAGGATCCGAAAATCGTACCACTTGCGCAGAAATAAAATGGCTTAGGCCAATTAAAAACAAAATAGGGATTATTTTTTTCATTGCGTGTTTATTATCAATCAGTTACAAAGACCACAAAACTAAGTGGATTTTAGGGAAATATCAAATTTAAGCAAGCCAATTGCATTATACCGTCATTTTAGCTTTCAAAAACTGGGCAGTATAGCCTTCTCCTTGGCTAATCATTGTTTCGGGAGTTCCTTCAAAAGTAACCTGACCACCTTTTTCACCACCTTCAGGACCTAAATCAATAATCCAATCGGCACATTTAATGACATCCATGTTATGTTCTATGATAATCACCGAATTGCCTTGTTCCACTAAAGTATTGATGGCTTTAAGCAATCGTTTGATATCATGAAAATGTAAACCTGTGGTAGGTTCATCAAATACGAAAAGTATTTTTTCTGCTGTTGCTTCATGACCACCTTTCCCAATATAGCAAGCTAATTTTACCCTTTGGGCTTCACCACCACTGAGGGTATTGGAAGATTGCCCCAAACGCACATAGCCCAATCCAACATCTTGTAAAGGAATAAGTTTTTCGGCAATTTTAGGTTTGTCTTTGAAAAAATCAATGGCATCATCAACCGTCATTTCGAGTACATCAGCAATGTCTTTGTCATGGTATTTCACCTCCAACACCTCTTGTTTGAAACGTTTGCCATTACAGCTTTCGCATTTCAAATAAATATCGGCCATGAACTGCATTTCAATTTTTACTTCTCCTTCGCCTTGGCACATTTCACAACGACCGCCATCGACATTAAATGAAAAATGAGCAGGCTTATACCCACGTGTTTTTGACAAAGCATGGTCGGCATACATGTTTCTAATATGGTCGTATGCTTTGATATAAGTAACAGGATTTGACCTCGATGATTTGCCAATCGGATTTTGATCAATAAATTCAACCTTGTCTATGGCCGTAATATTGCCTTCTAGGCGATCAAATTTACCGGTAGATTCTTCATAGCCTCCAGAAATTTTTTGTAGCGCTGGATACAATACTTTTTTCACTAAAGTTGATTTTCCTGAACCGCTGACA
>JBIKPL010000451.1:0-2820 GCA_044357485.1 Cytophagales bacterium | reverse complement strand
TGCCCAATATTGCGAAAGTTGATACTGAAATAAGTTTATATAAATGTATTTCTCTAGAAGAGGAAATTGCATTTTGTTGGAAAGAAATAAAACAAACAAACACGCTGCGTTCTTCAGAAGTAAGTGCTATATTATTTAGTAAACATGATTACATTGTCGAATTTATTAATGCAATTTTAAAAATAGAAGGAATAGAAGTTTGGCAAAAGGTTATTGTTAATGGAAGTCCTAATTATGAGTTGATGAATAATTATCTGAACAGTAAAAATATTCCAATTATTTATATTGGTAATAATTATGGCTCACTAACTGAAGCTGATAGAGAAAATAAAATTATTGTTATGACATATCATAGTGCAAAAGGGTTAGATTTTGATTATGTTTACTTACCAATGGTTAGTAATGAGATGTACATTCATTCAAATATCGATTCATTACTTTTAGTAGCATTGTCAAGGTCAAAAGCAGGTTTATTAATTACTTATACTAATTCTCTGTATGAACCACTTAAGAAATTCGTAAAAGATATTCCAGTCAAGTTAATTGCAAATGACAATAATCTAGATATAATATTTTAATTTTGAAATTATGATTGTAGCAATCGATAGAAACAAATTCACATACTTATATAAGTATGATAAAATAAGAATAGATTATATTCAAGTAATTGATAAGCCTGTAGAATACTTAAAAAAAATGGCACTAATTGACTATAATATATTAGTTCCATTGTTTAGTAAGGCTGTACCATTATTTGAGCAAGACCATGAAATAATTTTACTAGAAATTGATAAGAATAAAATTATTCTTGAAGATGGTATCATGATATCATTTGATTCAATACTATGCATTTATCCAATGACAAAAATGGGTAGTCAACTTCTAAACGGAAAAATTAGTGATGATTTTATTGTTGAGATACCTGTTTTTGAAAATGTAATTGAAGTTTTAAGAATTAATCGTTCAATGGAGATCAGAAGAAATACTTCTAAAAAATTGCTTGCTCTTTATAATCTTGAGGATATTATAAATGAAGAATTAAAATCTGCTATTGAATCTGCTACTAAGAAAAATTTGCTCGACCCAAAAACTCATCAAGACTTAAATACTTTCTTAGATCATTTAATTGCATACAATAAAACACCTTCTTATCTACCAGAAGGCAACATAGAGTATATTTGTAAAATAGGTGCTATAGCAATCAAATATTTGGAGAAACAGGAAGAGGTTTTCACCAAAGGGGGATTCTATAATTCTATTTTAAATTACAAGTCTACAATCAATAATAAATCTTATTTGGCTTCTTATTTAGAATTTATTAAAATTAATAATGATAAACTTAAAGAAAGTTATGAGACGATAGTTGGTATTATTTCAGAAGAGAATAGAGGATCCTCAATTAAATACGATATTAAGAATGTTGACTTTTTTAAGGTTTCCTATTTCTTTTTAGCTTTTAAATCATACATTAATAAAAATGATAATAGTATTGAAGGAATCAGAAATCAAATATTCGATTTAATTAACCATGATAGAAATACTGCGACATTTGTTCTGACTTTAATTGGTTATACCTTTTCAATGGAAAATATTTATGAAGGAATACATAGATTATCCAATGCACCATTGCTTAAATCAACTCATAGTAAAGTATCAGCAGAAATTGAAAAGCGTAAAAGAATAGAGGCTGAAATACAAAAAAAGAACGAGTTAGAAAAAGAAGCTAATGAACAAGAAAAAATTAGGTTGAGTCAGTTAATTCAGAAAGAGGAAACAAAATCTGAAGTAGTTGAGAATGTTGCAGTAATTGCTGATGAAGTAATTGTAGAAGCAGGAATAGAAAAAGCAGTAGAAGAAGTGATTCATAACCCAATTGAAACTGTATCTGAGCCAATTGTCATATATGAGAATACTGAAAAAGCAGAGGTATTAGAAAGCGATAACAGCAAGCAGCAGGTTTTTGAGGAAATCATATCTTCAACTGAGTCAATACTACCAAATTCAACAGAAATTGAAAAAGAGACGCTAACTGTGCAAATTTTCAAGTCGTTTGTATCAAAGGAATATAAAGTAGCTAAACAAAAGTTATGGCTTGAATTTATAGAAACCTACTTTCCAAGTAAGCAAGATGAAATTACACTAGAAAAGCTTATGGATATATTGAACACCAATCCAGAAGTAAAAGACAAATTGTTAAAAGATAAGAAGGACAAAGATTCAATAAAATCGTTTTTCGGTTGATTTTAATCTTTATATAAGTACTATAGTGGACATTTTTCCACTATAGTTCTTATATAAAGATATATTTTTTTTCAACTACAATCACATACGTTTAAAACCACCTGCGCACATCAATCACACACATCATATTTATCATTGTATTATCATTTAAACAATCGATAAATCATGACAGATTCAACAAACACAACACCAGCATTAGCACCTAAAAAATCTATTTCAAACAAAGTGATAAGCCACATCAAATCATTGATCATTGATGATTTTGATGAAGCAGAAAAACCTGTTAGGGCAATGTATTCGGAGCCAATTTCTAAAATTGCACCTCAACGTGAAATGTTAGCTGATTATGGTTTTGAACAAGCAGGCTTGGCAAATGGCAATATCGAAAATTTTGTATCGCATTTAGAGCTCATCAAAAATGGCCATTTCCTAGATGCAGACCATAAAAACAATAACAAACGTGATGAAATGTTGGCATTGATCAACCAAGTGGAAGAACAGAAAACATTGGCAAATCAACATAAAATTGAAATTACTCAATTAGAAAACGCGGAACTGTCACAAGCAAAAAACATCAAA
>JBIKPL010000450.1:0-2822 GCA_044357485.1 Cytophagales bacterium | reverse complement strand
TACCAAGTTCAACTATAGTTCTTGGTTTTAAAACAGTAATTAACCAAGCCGCAAAAGGGATATGGCCCACCCAAGCACCAGGTTCAACTAAACGTGATGGATTTATTAATATAGCGTTTAAAGCATTCATGTTGTAGCGTTTTAAATGATAATAAGTATAAAGTATTATTTTAAAGAATAATCATCTTTAGTTAATGATAAGTTTGAGTTGTAATAAGGATCACCTTTTTCATAAAACAGATAATGTCTTGCGGCCGTAAAGTCAGATTCTGATTGAAAACGTTTCTTCTTTTCTTCAGTATCTTCTGTGCCTCTGCTTATAGATTCATGGTGGTAGGCTTCACAATAGGGGGTGTATACATTTAAATAATTCAGTTCTCTAAGTCGCAAACAAAAATCAACATCATTGAAAGCAACACTTAAATTAACTTCATCAAAACCATTTATTTTTTCATATAATTCTTTCTTAATCATGATACAAGCGCCTGTAACGGCACTTAAGTTTTGGGTTAAATTTAATTTACCAAAATAGCCATGATCATTTCTGTTATAATGCTTGTGACAATGTCCTGCAATTCCTCCTAATCCTATAATTACACCGGCATGTTGTACGGTATCGTTTGGATAGTATAATTTCGCACCAACCGCCCCAACATCTTCTCTTTGAGAATGTTCTAACAAATTTTCAATCCATTCTTTTGTAATGATTTCGATATCATTATTCAACAATATCAAATGTTCGCCTTTGGTAAATTGTAAGGCATAATTATTTAGTTTTGAATAATTAAATGGAATATTGTAATGGTGGAATTTAATTCTATCATCTAAGTTTTCGTAATGCGCTATTAAATCAAATGTTTCTTGTTCAGTACTATTATTGCTAATGCCAATGATTTCCCAATTTTGATACGTTGATTCTTTTAAAATGGAATCAATACAGGTTTTTAATAAATCAGCTTTATCTTTAAAGGGAATAATGATGCTTACACATGGATTGTTTTGAATATTCCTTTTCAACCGATAAGAACCAGGAAAAAAACCATCTAATACTGCTCCATCAATATTATTTCTTTGCATGAAATTCATTAATGATTGTTTCCCTGCATCTTGCGCATAAGATTTTGCACTAAATTCACTTGCGGTTGAACCTGGAATCATTCTCCAATGGTACAGCACTTTGTCGATGTGGTGAATTTTGTTTGTATTTTCTACACATTTTAGCATTAAATCAAAATCTTGTGCACCTTCTAAGCCTACTTCAAAACCACCTATTTTATGGATTAATGCTATTTTGATTACTGAAAAATGGCATAGATAATTATTAGATAATAGTAAGTCTAAAGAAAAATCAGATTTAAAATAGGGGTGACAATATTCATTGTCCATATTGAGTTTATCTTCATCAGAATAGATCAACTCAGCACCGGTATTGTTAATGGCTTTAACCACTTCAAATAAAGCATCTGGCGTGAGTTCATCATCATTATCGAGCAAGCCAATATATTCTCCAGTGGCTAAAGCAATAGCGGCATTGGAAGCGGCTGAAATATTGACATTATTTTCTAAAAACGCAATTTTGATTTTACTGTTTTTAATACTTTTTAAATATTGAATTGTTTCTTGATTCGTTGAACAATCGTCTGCAATACACAACTCCCAATTAGTATAAAATTGTTTTTCAACAGAACTAATGGCAAGTTTTAACCACTTCACATCTACATTATACACCGGCACAACAATTGAAATCAGAGGTTGCGATTTAAACTGCTTGATTTCATCAAGGATATTTAAAATATTAAAATTTGGCTTATAGGTGTATTTTTGATTTAACTCAACAAAGGATTGAACATTTCCTTTTTTTGATTGGAATATTTTTTTACGGTCAGCATTAAATTTACTTAATGTTTTTCGGTACTCAGCAGGGATTAAGATTTCTTTAAGTTTTTTAAAATTCATTTATCTATGTGTTTATTATAAAAATATGATTGATTGAACTGTCTTTAACTATCAAATTTAAGAAAAAAAACAATAATATCGGTTTAAAAAACTTATAAATTTAGCAGGTAGATTGTGTTTTACCATTCCATTAAAACGAAAAAAAACAGTGTCGTTTAGTTAGTCAATTTTTAATATTTATATTTATACTTTCTTATTTGTATTCTCTCCGTTAACAAACATAGATTTTATGACTAAAATCACTACCGATTTAGTTTCTGTAATCGTTTGCACCTACAATGGTGCAAAATATTTAAAACAACAGTTAGCATCAATCTGTAATCAAACCTATCCCAATATTGAGGTGATGATTGTAGATGATTGTTCTGCGGATGAAACCATATCAATTGCGGCGGAATTTGCTCAAAAATATGAGTTTGTAAAATATTTTGTAAACCAAGAAAATCTAGGGGTTAATAAAAATATGGCACAAGGATTTAAACTTGCTAAAGGGAAATATATTTGTCCATGTGACCAAGATGATGTATGGGAATTGAATAAAATAGCCGTTTTAGTAGACTTGATCGCCTCTAAAAACTGCTCTTTAGTGTATTGTGATGCTTATTTGACGGATGAAAATTTAAATAAAACAGGCTTCACCGAAAAAGATAAAAATGCTTTTATTGAAGGATTTGACTATAAGAATTTACTAATTTCCAATTGCATTTCAGGACATTCTATGCTTTTTGAGTCTTCCTTGTTGAATCATGTATTTCCTTTTCCAGAGGCTAATATTTTATATGATCAATGGATAGGAGTTGCGGCCTCTTTACAAAAAGGCATATTTTACACGTCATTGCCTTTGGTTTATTTCAGACGTCACGACA
>JBIKPL010000115.1:0-7931 GCA_044357485.1 Cytophagales bacterium | reverse complement strand
TACCGCATTGTCCCAGCTGTAAGTTACGCCAGCAGTTGAACTGGTTCCTTTTAAAGTTACTAAATCATTCAAACACAAAGCCGTAGCAGGAGAAGCGCTAGCGCTAGCAATAGGCAAAGGATTGGCAGTTACTGTTACCGCAGCGCTGGTAGCCGCACAAGTGCCGATGCTTACTTTTACGCTCCAGTTTCCTGCAGTGGCATTAGGAAAAGTATTGCTAGCACTAGGTGTCCCTTGGCTTAGGCCAGCTTTGAACCATTCATAACTCGCCGTAGGAACGCTTTGCGCTGTAAGTGTTACACCTGTTAAGTTGGCACAATAGGCCAATGCCGCACCAGAGGTAGTGATGGTTGCTGTTGGAGGAGCACTTAAGGTAATGGCAATGGTAGCCGTATTGGTACAATTGTTTACGTCTTTTCCTGTAACCGTGTAAGTGATGGCACTTGGAGTAAAGGCAGTAGCATTGGTTACGCCATTGTCCCAGGTGTAGGAAACCGCTCCACCACCGTTTAAAGTTACCGTTGCCCCGGCACAAACGGTAGCACTAGGCGTCGCTGTTGCGGTAACCGTTGGTTTAGGATTGACTGTTAAGGTAAGGGTTTTGGTATTGATACAACCTTTTGCATCTGTTCCAGTTAAGGTATAGGTTTTGGTCGTGGTAGCGGTAAAAGCAGTAGCATTGGTCACGCTGTTGTCCCAAGCGTAGGTACTTGCGCCACCTCCCGTAAGGGTGACACTTGTTCCGGTGCATACCGGACTCACAGGCGTTGCGGTAGTGGTTAAAGTGGGCAGAGGATTGATGGACACAGTTGCTGTTGCCACACTTGGTGTGAAGCAGGTGTAGGCTGCTGTAGTGGCAATACGGATTTTATAGGTTCCAGCAGGTACATTGGTAATGGTATAATCGCCTGCCGTAGTAGACAAAGCTGATGTACCGATGGCCGCATTGGTAGTAGCATCAAACAATTGGTAATGCACGCCCGCGGGCAAAGTCACGATTACACTCATGCTCGTTGCAGGGGCACAAACGGCATAAGGTGCCGACTTAAATATAGGCGGTATGGAAGGAGGTATGCAGGAAGGACTACATGCAGGATTTTTTTTAACCGTTACTGTATCGGTAGAAATACATTGTGGATTTAATACATTGGTTGCTGTGACAGTATATAAAATGTCTGTTGTAGATGAAACGGCAACATTACCAACACTTTTGATAGCAGCATTACTTAAAGGCGTATCTGTTTGCGCATTAATTCCTGGGGCCCATTTAAAGGTATACGCAGGAGGAGTATATGGACATGTGACAGTATAGGAACCAATGGTATAAGGTTTATCTTGTTGCGCTGAATTGGCTTTAGCCAAAAAGGAGGCCACCTTGGTGCCACTTTCATCAAATAATTGAAAACGATAATTTTTTTGTTGTGCTCCACCTGGGGTAGCATCTACATCAACACCAAAAGTAAATACATCTCCTGAATTAAGTGTATAATAGGTTATCGATACATCTGCTTTTTGATTTTTTGTCCATTGGTCTACATCAAAAGTAATTGTTTCAGTAGATTTAGTTATTTGGGTTCCATCAACATTATTGGTAATGGCTGCATTTACTGTAGGTTCCCATCCTTCACTTGGGGTTGTATCATTTGGAGAAGGCCAATTAAGCTGTACAGGTGCTACAACAACTTTCCATTGACAAGGGGCTGGAAGTTCTATAATATCCGCCTGCAAATTTGCTGTACAATTCACATTCGTTAAAGATGAAATTTTTGCATCCACATATTCATTTACCAAAGTAGTAAAGCCAATTGTAACTGTGGTATAAGCTTTACAGGTTGGTAAAGTGTTGTCAATTACTATAATGTTATATATACCATCTGGTAAATTTGAAAGTAATCCAGTAGTTGCATTAAAAGTAGTGCTTCCAGTAATATTTCCAATAGAAGTAGAGCCGGAATACTGAACCGTATAATTGTTTGAACTATTTGCTCCAATGGATAGGTTTATTTTACCTGCTTTCATTCCTTTACAAGGAGTTTTGACAGAGGTGCCAGAAACGGTCATGCCACAGCCACCACAATTCGTTACTGTAACGGTAATAGGGCAACTAGAAAAATTACAATTTGAACCATTACACACCTGAACAATATAATTATATACACCTGCGACAGGAGAAACAGTTAAAACTTTACTTGTACCAAGCACAGTTGACATATTACCAGCCTCATACCATTTAAAAGTTGGATTTGCACCACCACCACCTTCAATATTGGCTGTTAAATCTAAAGATAAGCCCTGACAAATGGTTGTAACGTCGTTTTTAGAAGTTATAAATGAAGAGGGAACTATCTGACCAGAACAGTTATATCCTTTAGGACCACTCACTGGTTCTTGAACGGTTATAGCTCCAATTGGATCTTCTTTTGGTAGTGCCAAAATTATTTCATCAATGATGGGCCCAATCTTTTGAAAAGGGATGGTTCCGTTTATATCATTAGAAGATTGAAGTTGAATAAATGCATTTTGGGCTTTTGGAATAACAACAGTATTTAGATTAATTTCTCTATACAAATAAGTTATTTTAGCGAAATAATCTAAAAAATCTTGCCATTTAATATCCACATTATAATAATAATCAAAATTTGAATTTGCTTTATCTAAAGTTGCATAAGTAGGGTATAAGGATTTTTTTTGTTCCAATACAGACATCATGTCAGCTACATCTCTAGCATAATTACCTTCATTTGCTAATGAAGGTAAATCACTCCATGCACAATCGGAATTTTTAACTCCACCAAATGGGTTAGCTGACGAAAATATTATCCAACCGGCATTATAAGCACTTCCACATAATTTTTCAAAAGCATAAGGGTCACAAGTATTTTTAACGGTAAGATCCCAATCTTTTCCGAGTCTGTATTGCCATACTCTATGCGTTACTGTGTTATAATAAGCTTTATACAAGCAAGAAGTTTCAAAATGTTCGAAAGCTATTAAAGATGAATGCCCCCCTGTTGGCCACCTTAAAGGGTAATACCTTTGTACCGCAATATAAGCGGTAGTAGGTTGAACTTGAAAACAACCATCACGTCCTAGGCCTACCATATATTGATAATTATCACCATTCTTCGTCCAAGGTGTGCCATCTGTAATACTCCATGTAGCATCTTTATCACATGCCATTCCTGTTTCTTGAACTGCAGTGGCCATCCAAAAACTTAGTTTTGGATGATCTGAACGATTTAGAATATTTCTGTTATAGTTCCATGCATGAACCATGGCTATAGCCCAAGTGACTCTATTTTGAGGTATATGTGCATATAAGGGTTTCTCCTTATATTTGCCATAAAAATTTCCTGTAGGCAACCAAACACCAATTCCTTTAGCTGGTTCGTCTGGAGTTTCTGTTTTAATAAAACATGTTCTATTAAATTTACTAGTGAGTGGAATTGCTGGACAATCGTTCTGACTAAAACTTTTTAGAGAAACACAACTTAAAAATCCTATTATCAATAGGATAGCCTTCATATTCATACGCATAAACTTCTTACTTTCACTCATAGGGGTGTGTGTGTCTAAGGAATACTACAATTAAAAAATAGTTTTGTTACATTCCGTGTTGTTTCTTTATACACAAATACTGCTTGAGGTAAACTGTATACGCCAACTATTTAGAGTAAGATTCTAAATTTGTCTATTATTTTTAAATAATGAGTATACAAATTAAGGTATAAGTGTTTTTTGCTGTATCATCAAGCACCAGGTATTGGCACTTAAAATTTTCTAAAAATAAACAATTGCTCTGGTATAAATGGCTTATAATTATAGCATTTAAATGAAATACAAACGATCGATAAAATATGATGAACAGAAAAAATAGGATGCTAAAGGGATAAGCTTCGCCAGTATCAATTCAAATAATAATTTTTTTTAACATTGATGGTATTCAACTTAAATTATGGAAAAAATTACTGAAAGGCGAACAAAAAACTATATTTTTGTAAACATAGCATTGCTGTCGACGCGAAAACCAAAGTAGCTGTTGCATGAATAGACCGTTCATTCGTAGAGATTATTGTATTGCAATTAAATAGCTAAAATTTGTATGAGTTTCATCAATATATTTAATACCTATCATTGGCAAGAAGTTGCTACCTCTATCGCGAATAAAACTGCTCAAGAGGTAGAGGCGGCACTTTCTAAACCTCGACGAAATTTAGAAGATTTTAAGGCCTTGATTTCTCCGGCAGCGGCGCCATATATAGAGCAAATGGCGCAATTGAGCCATGGCTTAACTAAAAACCGTTTTGGCAATACCATGCAAATGTTTGTGCCAATGTATTTATCGAACGAATGCCAAAACATTTGCACCTATTGTGGCTTTAGTTTCGACAATCGATTAAAAAGAAAGACACTTTCTGATGAAGAGATTTTAGCTGAAATCGTTGCCATCAAAGCGCTGGGTTACGACCATATATTGTTGGTGACTGGGGAGGCAAATCAAACTGTGGGGGTGCCCTATTTACAAAATGCCATTCGATTGGTGAAACAACATTTTGCCAACGTATCCATAGAGGTGCAGCCTTTGGACGAAGATGAATATGCAATTCTCCTCAATGAGGGTGTGCATTCGGTATTGGTTTACCAAGAAACTTACCACCAGGAAGCATACAAAGATTATCATCCCAAAGGGAAAAAATCAAATTTTAATTATAGACTCGACACGGCAGATCGTTTAGGAAAAGTTGGCGTGCACAAAATAGGCTTAGGCGTTTTAATCGGCTTAGAAGATTGGCGTGTAGATAGTTTTTTCAATGCCTTACACCTCGACTACCTCGAAAAAACCTATTGGCAAACCAAGTATTCGGTTTCCTTTCCTAGATTAAGACCAGCTGAAGGGGTGGAAACGCCAAAAGTAATTATCACGGATAAAGAATTGGTGCAGTTGATTTGTGCGTACAGAATTTTTAACGAAGAAGTAGAATTGTCTTTGTCTACCCGTGAAAATCAGGCCTTTAGAAACAATGTCATTAAATTAGGCATCACTTCTATAAGTGCTGGTTCTAAAACAAATCCTGGGGGGTATGCTGCAGAAGAAGCGTCGTTAGAGCAATTTGAAATTTCAGATGAACGGTCGCCTGCCGAGATTGCTCAAATGCTCAAAAATGCAGGTTACGAACCGGTGTGGAAAGATTGGGATGCTTGTTTGGTTTAGGGTTTTAGCGTAGGGCGTTATAGCGTTTTTTTTGATAAATAGAACAGCTAATGCTTTTAATCGCAATCAAATTTCAATACTGAAAACTGTAGACTCTTAACTGAAAACTAAATTATGAAAACATCCATCATTGGTTTAATGTCAGGCACTTCTCTCGATGGACTCGATATTGCTTATTGTACATTTGAGCAAACGCCTGACTTATCATGGCATTACCAAATCATTTGTGCAGAGACCATTGATTATTCAGAAACATGGAAAAGCCGATTATCCAACCTCGATGCGGCTTCGGCGTTGACTTTTGCAAAAACGGATGCCGATTTGGCCTATTATTTTGGCACTGAAGTCAATAAATTTATCCAAAAAAATAACATTAAACCTCAGGCCATAGCCTCTCATGGGCAAACCATTTTTCACCAACCAGGCAATGGTTTTACGACTCAAATTGGTAACGGCGCCTATATTCATGCCATAACCGGTATACCTGTAATCAGTGATTTTAGAACGGTTGACGTTGGTTTAGGGGGCAATGGCGCACCATTGGTGCCGGTGGGAGATGAATTATTGTTTCATGAATTTGATTACTGTTTAAACCTTGGAGGCTTTGCCAATATTTCATTCACCAAAGATCACCAACGCATTGCCTTTGATATTTGTGCCGTAAATATGGTGCTAAATCGCCTTTGTGCAGTACTCGATTTACCCTACGATGACAATGGTAATATTGCGCGTAACCATGGCCCCGATAGTGAATTGTTAAAAGCCTTGAGTGACTTAAGTTTTTATAAACAGCCAGCACCCAAATCTTTAGGAAAAGAATGGGTAGAGGCAGAGGTAATGCCCATTTTGGATCGTTTTACACTTTCCACTGAAATAAAAATTGCCACTTTTACAGAACATGTAGCACAGCAAATTAGCTATATTTTGCATAGCAATTTTAGTTTATTTCATACCCAAAAAATGCTCGTAACCGGTGGTGGCGCATTTAATGGGTATTTAATAGAACGGATTCATAAATTTGCCAAAGGAAATATCGAAATTATTGTACCTGAAGCAGAACTCGTCATGTTTAAAGAGGCTTTGATATTTGCCTTTTTAGGTTTATTGAGGATTAATGGTGGCGTAAATTCTTTATGTAAAGTTACGGGAGCGAGCAAAGACAGCATCGGTGGGGCGGTTTATGGTTGGTTAGAAGTTTAGAGTTATTAGTTTAGAGTTTTTCAGTTTAGAAAGTGGGAATTAATTGCTTCGTGAGCACACGAACCAAGGCTGAGAGGATTTACTGTTTTGTGTATTTTTTTACTCAACATTCAAAACTCAACACGCATCACTAAAATTTCATTTTGCTTTGTATAATTTTATCACAATATTTGTTCCATCACGTTGCCTAATCCTACTAAAAAATGAGTATTTTAGAACTAAGACATGCATTAAATGCCAATTATATTCTTAATAATTCATTAGAAAATATCGCCATTTTTGTAGGAATTATTTTTGCAGGATTAGTGGTAAAACAACTCGTTTCCAAACTTTTAGGACGGGTAGTATTTAGATTTGTTAAAAAGTTTAGTTACGATTTATCGGTAGATAGTTTTGTAGAATTAATCAAACAGCCATTTGAAAGCTTATTCATTGTTTGGTTTTTGTATTTTGCTTTTGGATTTTTAGAATATCCTCACTTTTGGAACTTAAGAGAAGTAGATAAGTTCGGTTTAAAAATGGTAGTGGACAAAGGCTACCAATTGGCTTTTTTTGTATCGGCCACCTGGCTTGTATTAAGGTTAATAGACTTTTTTGCGTTGGCATTGACCAAACGTGAAATTGAACGCGAAAGCAAACTGCATGAGCAACTAATTCCTTTCATGAAAGAATTTATCAAAATTGTGGTTTTGATTTTCTCTTGCTTCTTGTTTTTAGGGATTGTGTTTGACATGAACGTGGCTTCTATTATTACCGGTTTAGGAATTGGGGGTTTGGCGGTAGCGCTTTCTGCCAAAGAAAGTTTAGAAAATTTATTGGCTTCTTTTACCATTTTTCTGGATAAGCCATTTGTTGTAGGCGATTCGGTTAAAATTGGCAACATCATCGGTACCGTTGAACGTGTCGGATTTAGAAGCACTAGAATTAGAACCCTTGAAAAATCATTGGTATCTATGCCCAATAAAAAAATGGTCGATGAAGTGCTCGACAACCTTACCAATCGCAATATGCGTAGGGTGAAATTTAATATTGGCTTAAAACTCGACAACAAAAAAAGAAATATAGATGCTTTTGTGGCGGCTATCAAAATCAAAGTACAACAACATGAACTCACTGGACCCGATTTTTACATCTATTTCCAGGGCTTTGACGACATGAATTACTCTATTTATGTGCTCTTTTTTATCAATACCACCGAAGAAAAACAGTACATCCGCGTTAGAGAAGAAATAAATTTAGCCATTCTTGAATTGGCAGAACAGCATGACATCAAGTACGAAGTGTATGTAAGATAGTCGTTTAGCTATTTACAACAACTATGTTTTTTATTTTGTAATTGTAAGCGCTAAATGTAATGTGTATTACCCTCAAATGATGGGGAAAACTCTTTGTAGATTTATCAACGCAATAGCACGCCCAATGTCGTTAAGTTAAGCATTTTGATACTTTAAAATCCGTGATAACCCGCTTAATCCGCCAAATCTGTGTTCAATTTTTTTTATTCTTTGTCAAAGAATAA
>JBIKPL010000448.1:0-2831 GCA_044357485.1 Cytophagales bacterium | reverse complement strand
CAAAGCCTCTCCCGCTAACGCAAAGCGAATTAGCCAATCATTTCAATTAAATAGAGTGGCCATTTTAGCATCATAATTTTAAGTCTATTTGCTAAAAATAATTTACAAATTAATGCGAATTGAGTTTTTCAGCAGACCCTATTTAAAACAAAAACACAGCGCCAATGGACTGACGCTGTGTTTTGCAATAGTTTGTTGAAAAATGTTTGTCTTATTTGTTAACCAAGTTTGAATACCTGTTTGCTTCCGCATTCATACAAAGTGCAATTAAAGCGACTACATCATTCATTGATTTTTCAAAATGAATTCTGTTGATGCCTGTTACATTTTCTTTGTTTACAAATTTAATGTTTCTAGTAGCCAATTGTTTGATATAGGCTTTTAAGTGTCTTTCCGCCGCTTCATAATTTTCGTGCACCAAATAAGCGCGTCCTAAATAATAGTCAAGCACAAATGACGTTTCATTGCCGTGTTTTGCTCTTATTAAATGAGGCAATGCTTTGTGTTGTTCAGAAGAACTCATATAACACATGCCAATCATGTAATTAAAGTAATTTCCAGGATCTGAAGTGATGGAGTCTAAATGTAAAAATTGAGCCAAAGCCGATTCATACGCTCTTTCATTAAATGCTTTGTAGGCTTTGTTCTCTAATTGTCTTAATGTTCTTTTCGATTGCGCATTGGTGTTGAAAACAATGATGCTTGAGATAATGAAAATGAAAATTGTTTTTAAAATAGGGGATTTCATATTGGATTATTTTGTTATTTGTTGGTATTATTAGCGTTTTGTTGTTTGTTTTTGTTATTAATATAATGCAAATATAGGATAACTTAATTTAGTTGCAAACTATTTTTATAAATTTTAGGAATAAATATAATAAAAGCAATTAAAATATAACTTATCGCCTATTTTAATATAATTATATTTATAAATTGTTTGTCATGTTGGTGTTTGATTTTGTTTGTTATGGAATTGTTGTGTATTGTTTATGTTTGAATAGTTATATATTTTTAATTAAATAGTTATAAAAAATAATGCTTATTGTTTTGTGAGAATCAAATAGTGCTATATATTGTAGAAATAGTGCAAATTTTTAAGAGTTGTTTCACTAACAGCATGTTAACAAAATTCACCTGCTATAATGAATTTAAAATTTGGCATCCCAAAAGTCATTGCTTATATTTAAAACTTATTATTAAATACACCCCCATGTTTGTTTATTCACCTTTACATAAGACATTATATCTGTGTCTTTGTCTCCTTGTTTTCTCTTTGTCTATGACGGCTCAACAGCGAATGCTTTTGAAGCACGATTGGCAAATGCAGTCTTCTGAAAAAATAAAAGCTACGGGTTACGAAATTTCAAGTAAGGTCACCAACAATCAAACTTGGTATCCTGTTGATGTGCCTAGCACGGTGATGAATGCCTTGGTGAAAAATAATGTATATCCAGATTTGTTTTTCGGTAAAAACTTGGAAAAAGTGGATCTTTCTCAATTTGAAAAATCTTGGTGGTATAAAAAAGAGATTATGCTTGATAAGCCTTTAGACGAAGGTCAATATGCGAATTTGAGATTTGAAGGGATTAATTACAAAGCCAATATTTGGCTCAATGGTGTTTTAATTGCCGATACGGCTCAAGTGGTGGGGGTATTTAGCATTTTTGATTTTAATGTCACCAAGGCCCTAAAAGCAGGAAAGAATATTTTAGCGGTAGAAGTGTTTGCGCCTAAAGCAGGTGATTTTACCATGGGTTTTGTCGACTGGGCGCCTGTACCTCCTGATAAGAATATGGGTATTTGGAGGGAGGTTTATCTTGAAATAAATCAACAAGTTGGATTTAAAAATTTATTCGTTCAATCTCATTTTATTGACTCGAAAACCGATCAAGATAGATTCAAGAAAGCCACATTAGAAATCAGTACGGAGCTTAGTAATTACACTGCTACACCTCAAACCGTAACCTTTTCGGGTACAATTTCTCCTTTACATGATGTTGCGATAAAGCCAATTTTAATTTCCAAAACCGTAACGCTATTGGCCAATGAAACCAGAAAAATTGTGTTTGATAACAATGATTTTAGTACCTATATCATCGATAATCCTAAGCTTTGGTGGCCAAATGGCTTGGGAAACCCTAACTTATACACGATTACTTTACTAGCAGAAGTCAATAAAGTCAAAGCTGACCAAGAAACAGAAACTTTTGGTATTCGTGAAGTGAAAGATTATTTCACGCCCGAAGGTGCACGTGGTTATAGTATCAATGGTAAAAAAGTGCTCCTAAAAGGTGCTGGTTGGGTCGATGAATTGTTTTTAGGCAACGATACCAGAAACAACGATGCCCAAGTGCGTTATGTGAAACACATGGGTTTAAATACCATTCGATTCGAGGGATTTTGGGGCACCAGCCAAGAATTGTATAAACTTTGTGACCAATATGGATTATTTGTCATGGTGGGCTTTAGCTGTCAATGGGAATGGCACGACTACATTGGGGGTAAAAAATTCAATGAAGAAGAAGATGGTTTTGGAGCCATTCAGACCCAAGAGGAAATGGATTTGGTGGCTAATTATTTCAAAGACATGACCTTGTGGTTGCGCAATAGGCCAAGTATTATTGCTTGGATGGGCGGTAGTGACCGTTTGCACCAACCCGAATTAGAAAAACGATACCTGGCGATTATGAAAGCCGAAAACCCTCAAGCCTTGTATTGTGGGGCGGCTAAAATGAAACAAAGTGTGGTAACTGGTTCGACAGGGGTAAAAATGGAAGGGCCGTATGATTATGTTCCTCCTGTTTATTGGTTTACAGATACCAAACGTGGTG
>JBIKPL010000449.1:0-2831 GCA_044357485.1 Cytophagales bacterium | reverse complement strand
ATAATTCAGAGGAACAATATATTGACCCAAATAATTATCCCAAAAACGCTTTAGTTAATGAAGAAGATATTTTATATACAAGAACTGGAAATTCGTTAGGGTTAGTATTTAGGGGTAGAAGAGGTGTTCTTCATAATAACTCTTTTAAAATTGTACCTAATAAATCATTGAGTAGAGATTTTTTATTTATCTGGTTGCAAAACCCAATATTCAAGTCTAAGATATTCGAGTTGGCTTATAAAGCGGCACAACCAGATATTACTCACGCAATTTTTAAACTTCAAGAAATAGCAATACCACGTATAATTGAACAAAATAAAATCGTTAAAAACCTTAATGCCTTATCAACGGAAACAAAAAAATTAGAAGCCATTTATCAGCAAAAAATAATAGATTTAGAAGAACTTAAAAAATCAGTTTTGCAAAAGGCGTTTAGTGGGGAATTGAAAACAGAAAAAACTGAAGTGATATGATGAATTATAAGGATGATGTATTATTTTTAAAATCTGAATATAGAAAAGCATATTTAATTGCTAAAAAATTACTTCGGAATAAAAATGAACCATTGTCTTGTTCCATACACGAATTATTTGAAACTGGGGATAATCATAATTGCATTGGTTGTAATTTGGCAAACAGCGAGGTTCATTTTATTAATTTTTTAAAACGTAATCGCTCATTTACAGAAACAAATGAAACTTTTATTCAATACATTATTTTTTCTTATTTATTAGTAGAAAGGATTAACGAGATTTTTAAAATAATACAAATGAATGAGTCATATAAAAATGAACATTTTAAGACATTTGCCTTAATTAAGAGATGGGCTAATTTTTATAAGCATCCTAAGTCTTTTATGTTTGTTCATCACCCATATTATACTTTTGAAAATCATCCAGATTGTGATGAACTAAAAAAGAAAAAGATAGTCGTTGATTCAAAATTTATATCAAAATATTATATTGGAGATTCAAAGAATAAAGAATTATATAAATTACTTACAAATAAAAAAGATGTGTTGGTAATTTTTCCTAATATTGAAGAGGTTACAAAATTATTTTGCTCCGAAATAATACACTTTGTTGATTTGTTGAGAACTAATAGTGTTTATAGGTATATTTTGAGTCAAAAATCTACTTACGAGAATTTTTATTCGATTGACAATACTTTAGAAACTGATATAACTGAGTAATTTAATTAATATGAACGAATCAGAAACAAGAGCAGAACTTATAGACCCTAAGCTAAAAGCTAATGGCTGGGGCGTTGTAGAAGGTTCAAAAATCCTTCGTGAGTACAACATCACTGCTGGTAAAATACAAACTGGTGGCGGTAGGTCTAAAAAAATTATTGCTGATTATGTTTTGGTTTACAAAGGAATTAAACTGGCAGTTGTAGAAGCCAAAAGTAATGATTTAGGCGTGGGAGAAGGTGTGGCACAAGCCAAACAATATGCCGAGAAACTAACTTTAGAAACTACTTATTCTACCAACGGAAACGAGATTTACAGCATTTGTATGAAAACTGGTGATGAAGGTTTGGTTGACAATTACCTTACGCCAGAGGAATTGTGGCATAAAACTTTTGCCGTTCAAAATGAATGGAGAGAAAAATTTGCTACAGTACCATTTGAAGATAAAAGTGGTACTTGGCAATTGCGATACTACCAAGAAA
Organism: Cytophagales bacterium; assembly: GCA_044357485.1. Lineage (GTDB taxonomy): Bacteria > Bacteroidota > Bacteroidia > Cytophagales > UBA9547 > CALPQG02. The sequence goes on along the minus strand of JBIKPL010000449.1, from coordinate 1,157 downwards.
TTGCAGTTAAAAACACTTTAGAAGCTTTAGCAAACAATAAAGAAAGAATTTTACTTACCCTTGCAACTGGAACTGGAAAAACGGCTATCGCTTTTCAAATAGCGTGGAAATTGTTTCAAACACGTTGGAACTTAAAGCGTGATGGCAGTCGCAGACCAAGAATATTATTTTTAGCGGATAGAAACATATTAGCAGACCAAGCATTTAACTCCTTTTCTGCCTTTCCAGAAGATGCGTTAGTTAGAATTAAACCAAGTGAAATAAAGAAAAAAGGAAATGTGCCAACTAACGGTAGTATCTTCTTTACTATCTTCCAAACCTTTATGAGTGGTACTGATAAGGATGGTAAACCAGCTCCTTATTTTGGAGCATATCCACCAGATTATTTTGACTTCATTATTATAGATGAGTGCCATCGTGGTGGGGCAAACGATGAAGGCAATTGGAGAGCCATTATGAATTATTTTGCTCCAGCAGTTCAGTTGGGTTTAACGGCAACACCTAAACGACAAGATAACGTTGATACTTATAAATACTTTGGTGAACCAGTTTACATTTATTCGCTTAAAGAAGGTATTAATGATGGTTTCCTAACACCATTTAAAGTAAAGCGTATTCAGACTACGTTGGACAATTATATCTACACCAGCGATGACCAAATAGTCGAAGGAGATATAGAAGAAGGTAGAACCTATACCGAAAGTGATTTTAACCGCATTATTGAGATAAAAGAAAGAGAGGCAAAACGAGTTCAAATTTATATGGACGAAGCCAATCAAAAAGAAAAAGCTATTATTTTTTGTGCTACACAAGACCACGCTTCGGCAGTTCGTGATTTAGTAAACCAATATAAGACAAGTACAAATCCGAATTATTGTGTGCGTGTTACCGCCAATGATGGCGAAATAGGCGAACAGTTTTTGAGAGAGTTTCAAGACAACGAAAAGACAATTCCAACCATTTTGACCACTTCACAAAAATTATCTACTGGCGTTGATGCACGAAACATTCGTAACATTGTTTTAATGCGTCCAGTAAATTCAATGATTGAGTTTAAGCAAATTGTAGGTCGAGGCACACGTTTGTTTGATGGGAAGGAGTTTTTTACAATTTATGATTATGTAGATGCCTACCATCATTTTGCAGACCCAGAATGG
>JBIKPL010000114.1:0-7936 GCA_044357485.1 Cytophagales bacterium | reverse complement strand
GTGTATATCAATAGATCCAATCAAAACAAATAAGCTTTCTATTATGAAATATATATTCCTATTATCTTGCTTCATTTGGGTTAGCTGTTTGGGCAATTATGCGTTTGCCCAAACAGAGCCTATGTATACCCAATACCGATTCAATGCCATGGTAATCAATCCTGCACAAGCTGGTGCTCAAAACCAAATTGACGCTTCCTTTTTAAATAGGTGGCAATGGGTGGGAGTGCCTGGTGCTCCCAAAACGATGTCCTTTTCATTGAATGCGCCTATCAAAGAAAACTTTGGATTAGGACTTACCTTTGTAAATGACTTGACTGGTCCTGTTCAAAATACCAATGTTGGTTTGAATGGCGCTTATCATTTGCCGATTTCAAAAAAGTTTATTTTTGCTTTGGGCTTAAATGGTATGGTATCTAACACAAGTGTTGACTTAAATAGCCTGACCACCATCAGTAAGAATGATGAAAATTTTCAACAAAATCTTACGACAGGCATTAATTTTAATACTGGTTGGGGCTTGTTGTTGTATTCCAAAGCGGCGTATATCGGTGTGTCTGAACCCCGTATTTTCAAATATGGGTTCTTAAATGCAAACAATACCAAAGTAAATTATGCCAATCACTTTTTTGTGTATGGTGGCTATAACAAAACCATCAACGAAAAGTTAGAATTAAGGCCAAGTGCCATGGTTCGTTTGGCTCAAGATGCACCAATATCGGTTGATGTAAACCTTGTTACTTGTTTGTATAAAACCTTAGATTTAGGGCTTACTTATCACCATACCAGTGCCTTAGGGTTTATAATTGGGTATGAACACAATGATAAAATCTATGTCGGCTATGCCTATGATTTGCCAATCAATACCATCAACAAAGGAACTTACCAAACGCATGAAATAGCGTTGAGATTTAAAATCAAAGATTCTTACAAAAAAATCAGTAATCCAAGATATTTCAATTAAACCCAAGCCTTATTTCAATGAAAAATAAATATAGTTATGTGGCTGGTTTAATGTTAGCAACCTCAAGTATTACCATTGCCCAACAAAATGTTGTGAATGATATCAAAGAGGTTAAAGTTACTGCTGCGTGTTTTAATAGCGAATTTGACGATTATGGACCGCAAATGGTGGGCGGTAAATTGCATTTTATTTCCTCCAGAAGTTCAGCCAAAAGGAAATTTCATGACCAACATTCCGACAACAATGCGGAGTTGTTTCACGAAATATATGAGGTCGATAGTTGTAAAGCCATTAGCCATCAGTTAAATACCAGGTTTAACGATGGTCCCATTTATGAGTCTCAAAATGGAAAAATGCTTTTTGTGTCGCGAAACATCAAAGGCGAAAAAGGCGTTTTTAAATTAGGTTTATTTTATACCTCCAAATTACCTACTGGGGAATGGGGAGAGGTAATTGCGATGCCTTTTAACAATGCAAAATATTCTGTCATGCATCCTTTTTATGATGAATCAAAAGGTGTTTTGTACTTCTCAACCGATATGGTGGGTGGTGTTGGTGGCTATGACATTTATTCGTCTTCTAAAACGGCTGACGGTTGGGCATTTCCTAAAAAAGTCGATATAGACATCAATTCCTCCAACAACGAGGGCTTTCCATTTATCTATGATGGTTACCTCTACTATTCTTCTAACAAAGAAGGTGGTTTAGGGGGAATGGATATTTATAGGTATGATTTCCTTAAAAAGGAAAGTAGAAATATGGGCGAAGGCATTAACTCCACTGGAGATGACCTCGGGATATGTTTTGTTGCATCAGGCAAAGGATATTTAAGTTCAAACAGAATTGGGGGCCTACACAATGATGATATTTTTGAATTTAGTTTTTCAAAAAATATTCCCGTTGTAAAACCTACTCCTGTGGTGTTTACCATTGCTGTTATGGATGGTAAAACTGCTTTGCCAATTGACAGTGTAACCACTTCCCTTGCGGTTGTATCAAAAGGAATCACCACGACATTGCAAGGCTTTGCGAATAAAGGCTTGGTGAGTTTGCCAACATTTGCAGTTCGTAAAAATGATTCTGCTGCCTTTGAAATTACGCTAGCCAAAAAAGGCTATTTAACCAAATCGATTACCATTCAACGTCAATGGATAGCAAGCGACACCTTTAACTTGAATAAGTTTTTGCTGGATTTGAATATTTCCTTAGAAAAACTCGATTTGGGAGAAAATTTAGCTGTTTTATTGAAATTGAATCCTATTTATTTTGAATCCAAATCTGCCAAGGTTACAGCCTTGGCTGCCGTAGAATTAGATAAAATTGTTGCCGTGATGGTGAGTAATCCTACGATGGTCATTTCCTTGATGTCTTTTTGTGATTCAAGAGGAAAGGATATGGATAACATGGTTTTGTCTGAAGCAAGAGCCAAATCATGTGCAGCATATGTGATTGCCAAATCAAAAACAGAACCTGCAAGGGTTACATATAAAGGGTATGGAGAAACTAGGCTGTTGAATGGTTGTTCTAATGGCGTGCCATGCTCCGACGAAGAACATGCCATCAATCGAAGAACGGAATTTGTAATCTTGAAAATGTAAAGGTTTAATGCCTGTAAAAAATGCTTGGTTGGGATATATGTTACGTATCCTAACCAAGCATTTTTTTTTGAACAAAGCGCAGTGTTTTTTTGATAAATCACCCTAAGCTGTGCGTTATTTTTTCCGTAGCCCTTATGAGGAAAAGAGAATTTTTAAAACATGATTAAAGTCATTCTTTTAAACAAAAGATAAACCGTACTTACATAAAAATTAAAACAATATGACCAGTAAAATGAATAAACCAATCAATCAAATTGTAGATGAGAATTATGTAAATGCTTCTGTATTGCAATATTTTGGCATTGCATTTTATGATTATTCAGATAAAACACTAGAACAGGTTTGTGCAGAAAAAGGCTTAAAACTTGAGATGGTATTGAATAAAATGGCGTCCATTACGGAGGTGCCCGTGTTGAGTCCTTTGTCTTTGGTTGATTACCCAGTTGATTTGGTCGTTGAATATTTGAAACACATGCACCATAAGTTTGTAAAAGAGTCTTTGACTTATATTTCAAACTTAATTAAGAATGTCGAAGACGAGTCTTTGACTATTGTGCAGGATTTGAAATTTGTTTTTCCCTTGTTTGTGCAGGAATTTATTGAACACATTTACGAAGAAGAAGATACTTTTTTTAGTTATATCCTCATGCTCAATAAAGCCATTGAAAAAGGTCATCATGAAGTAGCGGTATTACAAAAAGAAATTCAAAAAAATGCCTTGATTGATTTTGTGAAAGAGCATGAAGCGCACGACGATGTGATGAAGGGCATCAGGAATATCACCAATAATTATGAAGTTTCAGCTTCCACGAGCCTACATTTAAAAGTGATTTATTTTGCCCTAAAGCAACTTGAAATGGATTTGAAAAATCATGCGCGTATAGAAAATGAAGTGCTTTTCCCAAAAGCGGTGGAACTTGAAAATAAAGTAAAATCTTTGCTATTGGGACTGAATAATTAAGTGGCCAGTAGGGTACAAGGTATTAAGTACAAGGTATTAAGTAAAGTACAAGACCCTACTTAATACCTAAGACCTTGTACTTTGTACCTAGTTTCCCTACCTTTGTTTCAAATGATACAAGGATGAGAATAATGGCTTTTGATTATGGCACAAAAAGGGTAGGGGTGGCAGTGACTGATCCTTTGCAAATTATTGCCTCTGCGTTGGAAACAATTCCTACGTCAGAGATTTATACGTTTACCACCAATTATATCTCTAAAGAACCTGTAGAGGCTTTTGTGGTAGGTTTGCCTCAAAGTTTAGATGGTACTGCTACAGATTCTTCTGCCCAAGTGGCGGTTTTTATCAAGCACCTTCAAAATAGATTTCCTCAAATTCCTATCCACCAAGTGGATGAACGATTTACCTCTAAAATGGCGATGCAAAGTATGGTGGCTTCGGGGGTAAGTAAAAAAGACCGAAAAGTGAAAGGGAATTTAGATAAAATAAGTGCTACCATTATTTTACAGACCTATATGGAAGGTAGAAGTTTTAAGAAAATGTAAGAAGGTACAGTGTATTTTTGGACCGCAATATGGTTAGCATTGCATGTGAATTATTTCAGGCGTGCTGAAAAACGCAATTCCTTTTTTTTAAATTAAATTCATGTTCAGCCCTATGGAGTACTTGGCGTGAAGGATAGAAATGAAAAGCCCGGAACGCAGTATGTAATGATTCGCCTGGTCTGCCTCGGTAGACACACCCCTAAATTTCACCCTACTGAATCCTATTTTAATTAGGGTGAAAAACTCAATTCACATCATTTGTAAATCATTTTTAGCAAATATACTTAACATTATGATGCTAAATGGCCACTCCATTTAATTGAAATGATTGGCTAATTCTCTTTGCGTTAGCGGGAGAGGCTTTGTTTGAGCTTCCCGAAAAAATCGGGACGAGTGCCGATCACTCAATCCGCCGCGGCGGAAACGCCCTACGAAATGAATAGCTTATCTATGCTATTTTAATCAAACTAGTGCACCACTTTAATGAAATATAATCAAATACCCTTGCATTTAAACGGTTAAATTAATAGCTTAAATCTCTAAAAATCAACAAATAAACTATTTTTCAGACCCTAAGTACATTATCTTTTCTATTGATTTTATATACGAGGTAAAATAGCACCATATCTTCCATATAAAACCAATAAGTATTGCACTTACATTAAAATTTAGAACGTTCACTATTTATTTTCAAACCTAAAACTGTTTGTGAGATTCTAATGATAAGTTTTTTTATCGAAGGATAATTGGTAAAGATTTATGTCACCTTTGGTTTAATTTCAAGGAAAGTATTAATTGTTTGGTATACTTTCAGGGCAAACGCATTAAAATAAATTCAACAAAAAGCCTCACCCCAACCCTCTCCAAAAGGAGAGGGAGCTGTCCATGAATCATAAATTTGTGATTAATTCATAGAAAACTTACTTGTTTTCAAAAACTAATGATGATTTCATCGGGATCTAAAACCCTTCTCCTTTATAACTGAGCACGAGAGTGCGAAAGTTACGAGCGTAGCGCTGGGTTTGGGAGGAGGCTTTTTACATTGAATTTTTGACTAAACATTTTAATGCGTTTGCCCTGGGTATACTTTCAGATTGCTTGTATAAATCATTTTTATTGGCTACACAATTTTTTAGTATTGCAGTGATGCGTTCGTCGCTATTGATTTCTAATATCATGCAAAATACACCTAATCATAATTTTTGGTCATTTAACATCAACTACTGGTACCAAGCCTTAGGAAGTTCCCCGACGGGTTTGTCAACCGAAAAAGCGAGAGAAAAACTTCAAAACGAAGGCCGCAGCATAACCTCCAATGGGCGTGTACAAAAAATGTTGGTATTGTTTTGGAGCCAATTTAAAAGTCCCTTAATGTTGATGTTATTAGGTGCCGTTATTTTGTCGGCATTTTTAGGAGAAACTACCGATGTTTATATTATACTTTTCATTGTGCTGTCCACAGGGCTTTTAAGTTTTTATCAAGAACACAATGCTAGTCAGGTCGTCGAAAAACTTCAGGCCATGATTGCTTTAAAATTCGCCGTTATAAGAGGTGGATTAGTGGTAGATTTGTTCGCAAATGACATTGTTACGGGCGATATTTTGCAATTAAACGCGGGAGACATGTTGCCGGCCGATTGTTTAATTATAGCCTCCAATGAATTGCATGCCAACGAAGCAAGCCTTACCGGAGAATCTTTTCCTGTGTTAAAAATGGCTGGCATTTTACCTGTTGATACCGCATTGTCTCAGCGATCTAATTGCTTGTGGGAAGGAACAAGTATTGTAAGCGGAAGTGCGCAAGCGATGGTGGTGAATGTTGGTGAACAAACGATTTTTGGTAGCATCGCGCATAGTGCAGGCCTGACCGTAGAAACAACTTTTGAAAAAGGAATTAAAGAATTTGGCTATTTTTTAATGAAAATTACCTTAGTACTATCCTTTTTTATTTTAGTCGTAAATTTATTGAACCACAAAAGTGTAATGGAATCGGCCTTGTTTGCCTTGGCCTTGGCCGTTGGCATGGCACCCGAATTACTGCCCGCCATTACAACTATTGCCATGAGTGCGGGAGCAAAAAGACTGTTAAACAAAAAAGTAATAGTTAAAAAATTGTCGTCTATACAAAATTTAGGAGAGGTCAATTTATTGTGTACCGATAAAACGGGTACCATCACAGAAGGTGCGATTCAAGTAGCCGGTGTCGTAGATGGTTTAGGAAATGCCAATGATTTTGTAAAAGAATTGGCCTATTGGAATGCAAGCTTTGAGTCGGGGTATGCCAATCCTATAGATGAAACTTTGAAAGCACTTAAATTCGACACTAAACTAAGTCCTCAAAAAATTGGAGAAGTGCCGTATGATTTTATTCGAAAACGATTAAGTATTGGTATTGCTGCAAACAATGAAAATGTATTGATATGTAAAGGTGCTTACACTCAGATCATGGAAATATGCACAAAAATCCGTTTAAGTGACGAGCGTGTTTTGGATATGGCTTTGTATAAATCAGCCGTCGAGCAACAGTTTATTGCTTTTGGTGAAAAAGGGTTGCGCGCCTTGAGTGTATGTTATAAAGTATTGCAGCAGTCGAATATTGCCAAGGAAGATGAAAATGAAATGGTTTTTGCGGGATTTATTTTGCTACAAGATCCTGTTAAATCAGAGATCGTGGAAACCATAGCCGCCCTAAAAAAACTAGCTGTTAAATTAAAAATTATAACCGGTGACAATAAAAATGTGGCCAGGGCTATTGCCTTAAAAATTGGCATAGAGAATCCTGTGGTACTTACTGGTCAAGAAATATTCAATACCAGCACGGCTGCCTTGGTATTGTTGGTCAAGAAAACCCATATTTTTGCGGAAGTTGAGCCCCACCAAAAAGAACGAATTATTCATGCTTTGCGCAAATCGTATACGGTGGCTTATATGGGTGATGGCATTAATGATGTGTCGGCAATCAGTGCTGCTGATGTAGGAATTTCGGTTGAAAATGCCGTAGATGTAGCCAGGGAAGCCGCTGATTTTGTGCTCATGGAAAAAAACTTGATGGTATTGGTGGAGGGTATCAAAGAGGGGCGGAAAACATTTGCCAATACTTTGAAGTATATTTTTATCAATACCGGATCCACCTTTGGAAATATGTTTAGTGTGGCCATCGCATCTTTAATTTTGCCATTTTTACCCATGTTACCCAAACAAATATTGCTTACCAATTTTATCACGGATTTCCCATACCTCACTATTGCTTCTGATAATGTGGATGAGGAACAATTGGAAAAACCTGGTAAATGGAATTTGAAATTTATTCGAAATTATATGGTTATTTTTGGGATTCATAGCTCCATATTTGATGTGATTACCTTCTTGACCTTGTATTATGTGTTGAAGGTGAAAGCATCTGCTTTTCAAACGGGTTGGTTTGTTGAATCAATTTTAACCGAATTGTTTATTTTATTCATTATTCGAACACATAAAAATTTCTTCAAAAGTACCCCTGGCAAATACTTGTTTTTATTAAGTGTACTCGGTTTGGTATTAACCATCGGATTGCCCTATACGCCTTTTGCTGCTGAAGCGGGTTTGTCTCCTTTGCCTTTGTTGAACATCGCGGTAATGCTAGCCATTGTAGTGGTGTATATCCTTACCGCAGACCTATTAAAAGTTTGGTTTTTTAAAAAGTATAAAACAGTATAAAGCGGTAGTGCTACTGCTTAAACCAAAAAAGAATTCCATGTATTGTAATTCTTTTTTGATGGAGTGGGAATAGGTGCTTTTATTTTACCATAATTTTATACACTTGTTTTTGTCCTGCCTTGATGGTTTCTACCAGGTAAATACCTGATTTTTTAACCTTGATGTTTGTAGC
>JBIKPL010000447.1:0-2853 GCA_044357485.1 Cytophagales bacterium | reverse complement strand
ATTTAAAAGAACTTGAAGATATTGGTATTATTGAATCCAAAAAGATAGGTAGAGAAACTTTGTATATAAATAGAGAATTGATAGAAATATTAAAACATTAAAATACTTTAAGCTCATTTTTAATATACAATTGGTATTGAACCTAAAATGTAATAATTTAAATTGTAACAACGTGAATAAAGAATTTAAAAGTAATGGTATTAATGAGAATTTAGCACATAGTAAAATTTGGAAAATGATTAGTTGTGTTAAACTTTCTGCTTTAAACTTTATACTATTAACTATATTCATACTCTCTACTTTCCACACTTTTGCGCAAGACAGCATAGTGGTAAAAGGTAAATTTATCTTTAAGTCAAAAATATTAACAGCTAGTTTAAGCTTAATTTACAATGAAACAAAATGTTGGAGAATTTAGTAGTTGTTTTTAAAGTATTATAACTTGCCAAAACAAACAAAAAAACACAATTTTGGCGAATTATAAATTTAGGTATGTCGAAAATAATAGGAAGAATTTCCGAAATTGAAATCTTAAAAGATGCACTGAATAACAACAAATCGGAACTAATTAGGGTCTGTTAAAAAATCATTAACATTTTAAATATCAGTAAATTATGATTAAAAACAGACTGTAAAATGCAAGCAAATTATGCGCAATCTTTGAATTGTCTTGCATTCGACCTTATAAAAAATGCGTTAAGAAATTTGCTCTATGAAGCGGTTAAAAACAAAACACTGTTTGAGCCACTCGATTATTTTGTGTTTTCACCAAATTTGGGGGCGAGTTTGTTTTGTTTCAGCGTAATGGAGCAAATTCGTAGCATTTTTTAAACAGTCTTGATTTTCGTTGGTTAATTTTTCATCTAGGAAAAAAGTGACAAATATTAGAATTATAGTGAAAATTAATGGGTAAGCGAGTTTTTCAGCAGACCCTATTTATTTTAATGCGTTTGCCCTGGTTAAATTCTTAAAAGTACCCTGTTTTTAATTGGTTTTTTGTTAGAGTGGAAGTGTGGATTTAAAATTTAAGTTTTTAAAATCATTGACTATAGAAAAATAAAGGCTGAAATGTAAATATGTGTATTTTTACTAAAAAATTAAACAGGTGTTATTTGTTTTGTATTTTTTTTGCTTAATATTTCTATTGTGTTCAAATTTTAGAAAAAAATGTACATGTCATACTATTGTATTCAGAATATAGTAGTAATTTTATCACAAGTACAAATAAGCTCAAATAATTAAACATGTTAATTCCTTACGATAGAAACAAACCTTATAATGAATTGCCATTATTACCACCTAATAATGAGATGATTGATCATGAAATATTAATTAAATGGGGTTTGGCAAGTAGAGCTTTAGCTGAGCTAAGTGCCAATATATTACGATTGCCCAACCCGACCATGTTGGTAAATACCATCTCCTTACAAGAAGCAAAAAGTTCATCTGCCATAGAAAATATTTTTACCACCGAAGATGAATTATACAAAGCAACATCGGACTCAAAAGAATCAAATCATACACCCAATACGAAAGAAGTATTAAGATATAGAGAAGCCCTATGGACTGGTTATCAAAAAATAATAGAAAAGGGTGTGATTAACAATGAATTAATTATTAACGTTTTTCAGCAAGTTAAAAATACAACGGAGGGAATACGTTCTCCACAATCACTTACAGTTATCCATAGAGGAAGTAGTGAGTTTAGATCAGGAGAAGTGATATATACCCCACCAAGAGGAAAGGGTGTGATTGAAGAAAAAATGAATAATTTAATACTGTATCTAAATGATAATCAAAGTTATACTACAGATCCATTATTGAAAATGGCTATTGCACATTATCAGTTTGAAGCCATTCATCCTTTTAGCGATGGAAATGGTAGAACAGGTAGGATTCTTAACCTTTTGTATTTAGTTTCACAAGGGTTAATTTCTCAACCTATTTTGTATTTAAGTAAGTATATCATTGATAACAAAGATGAATATTACTACTGTTTAGGTGCCGTAACTCAGCAAGGTGCATGGAAAAAATGGATTATGTTTATGCTTACTGCTGTAGAACAAACTTCAAAAAATACCAATAGAATGATTAATGAAATTATTAACCAAATGTCGGCTACATTCGAATATGGAAAATCTGAGCTAAAATGGTATTCCAAAGAAGTGAATGAAGCGCTATTTTTTCAGCCCTATATCAAACAGCAAACACTTGCGAAAGTTACCAATACAAAGAGCAGGGTTACCTTAACCAAGTATATGGCAGAATTACATCAATTAGGCATCATGTCTCCCAAAAAAATAGGAAAAGAGGTTTATTATTTAAATAATGATTTGATTAGAATATTAGAAAGTTAAGTTGGTTTACCTCCTGTAAAATTAATTAAATTTGCTTAGTCCTTAATTCTGACTTTGTTGGGTGTTCTTCACCAACAACTGTTAGCTTTAACGTCTAAACCTAGATTAAACAGATTCTGTGACAAAAGATAGAATTATAGTGAAAATTAATGGGTAAGCGAGTTTTTCAGCAGACCCTATTTATTTTAATGCGTTTGCCCTGTAAAAAAAAATCTTATAATTTTGATTACTAAAAAAAAAATGATAATTTTATTTTTAGTACTTAATAAAGCATACTACCCTATAAATTCGCACAACCAATAATCAACCTTCATAACTATGAAAACAAACTTGACAAAAATAGTATTTAGCACATTGATTATCAGTATCTTATGGGGGGGTAAATGCCCAAGTAGGTATAGGTACCACCTCGCCTGACAACGACTTAGATGTTCAATCCAGCGATGCCAACAAAACTGCTATCGACATTGTCTGCACCGGTGGTGGCGACCCTAAA
>JBIKPL010000446.1:0-2857 GCA_044357485.1 Cytophagales bacterium | reverse complement strand
TATTATTATTTATTTTTGTATTTTAAATTAAATAAGTGATGCCAGAGATTTCTAGATTTTATGGAATTATTATTCAGATGTTTTTTCGTGATCATAATCCTCCACATTTTCATGTTCAATATGGTGATTATAGGGCAATTATAAATATTACCAATGATGTAATTGAAGGGAATATGCCCAAAAGAGCTTTGAAATTAGTGTTTGAATGGATGGAAATCCATAAAGAGGAGTTAATAGAAAACTGGGATTTAACTCAAAAAGGAGAGTTGCCAAACAAAATAGAACCTTTAAATTAATTATTATGGTTTGGATTGTAAATGCTACCTATATTAAGGATTATATCATAGCAGTAGAATTTAATGATAATACAAAAGGAGAAGTAAATTTAAAAGATTCTTTAACGCTGCCTATTTTTTATCCCCTTCTTGAGATAGAAACATTTAAGAAATTCAAACTAAATGGATGGACTATTGAATGGGAAAATGGTGCTGATTTTTCTCCTGATTATATCTATGAAAAACTTTAATAAAAACATGAATAAAAACATACAGCATTTCTTTCCCCGCTATTCCGTGTCAAATGTTAGCCTTTTCGATGGTTCACGACCAATGTGAAAAATTACAATTAACCTGCGACGGCGGCGTTGGAAACGCCACTACTAAAATCCTCGTTGCAAACGAGGACTAGAGGGGCCTAACAACTAAGCTTTCGTGGTGGCTGAAAGCCAAGCCATGAAATCTCCCCACTAGTTCGCGTCAAATGTTAGCCTTTTCGATGGTTCACGACCAATGTGAAAAATTACAATTAACCTGCGACGGCGGCGTTGCAAACGCCACTACTAAAATCCTCGTTGCAAACGAGGACTAGAGGGAGCATCTAAACTAGAAGCCAAAGACCAATCATTGGTAGATGTTATGAATGCGTAAGCGTTTAAATTAAATATATTAATTTGAAAAAGACCGTTTTATAGACGGTCTTTTTTTGTGGGGGATGAAGTATATACACAAGCTTTATGTATACTTGCGTATATAATTGTTGGGCAAAATACTAGTGAAAAAAAGCACAATGAACTATAATTTAACCATTTATATTGTATAACAAACATTAGTTTTTAACTTTGTACTATGGCACTACCAATTACACCAACTCCAATTATAAAAGGGGAAGACAGTCGAAGATTTAACGAAGAACTTGCTAAAAGCAAATTCAAGAAAATTTCTATAGAAGACAGAAAAAGAGGAGTTGAACTTGTAAAAACTCTTTTTAAAAACTCTAATTTATAATCATTTTCATGAATTTATTAGATTTTCGTATAATTAGACTAGAACCTACAATCGACCTTTCAAACTTCGACTGTGGAGACGAGGATTTAAATGATTTTTTAATTTCAGATGCATTAAATTATCAAGCAGAACTTTTAGCTGTAACTTATCTTTTAACAGATAAAAACAACAGAACTGTGGCTTTCTTTTCTCTTTCAAATGATTCGTTAAAAGATCAAGACTTTGAAAAATGGAACAGTTTAAGTCGTAAAATTCCAAATAGAAAAAGAAGAAAAGATTATCCTGCAGTTAAAATTGTAAGGCTAGGAGTTGACAAATCTTTAAAAGGTCAAAAAATTGGAACAGAATTAGTTTTTTTTCTAAAAAACTGGTTTACAACCGAAAACAAAACAGGATGTCGATTTTTACTTGTAGATGGATACAACAAACCTAACGTAATTAATTTTTATACTTCAAACGAGTTTTCTCTATTAACGGAGAAAGATGAAAATAAAAAAACAAGGTTAATGTACTTTGACTTGACTAGAATGTTGGCTGAAAACTAATAAGTACGTTGCATAACATTGCACTTACGATACCTGCCCACTCGGCTTCGGTTGACAGGTATCGTTTTAATTTCAACCATTTTACTTTATATTTACTTCGGTGAAAGGGCAGAATACTCAAGCACCGCAACGTTAGGCAAAAGCAAATGAAACCAATTCCAGCAAAATGAAAAAATACATTTTAGTTTTACTTATTTTTACTAGTGTAAAAGCAAGTTCTCAAATTTCAATTCTTCAATCTGATAGTTCTTCAGGCAAAATTATGTTCCAAGGAGTTTGTACTGTTGACTCAGTTAGTGCTAAAGAATTATTTAGCAGATCTAAAATTTGGTTTGCTAAAACATTCAATTCTTCAAATGACGTAATTCAAAATATAGATAGTGAAAATTTTATAATAATTGGAAAGGCGAAAATACGAGCACATGCTCAAAATTTTGGTGAAAGAACTTGGGGTTATGTTAAATATTCTATAACAATTTATTGTAAAGACAATCGCTTTAAATATGTAATTTCTGATTTATATCACGAAGGAGATGTAATTGGAACTACCTCTACTTATACTCCTTCTGTTGGACTATTATCAATAAATACTCCTGAATATGGTGGTTTTTTAAGTTATCGAAAGAAGGATCTTGATAAATTATGTGATGAATTAAATGATTATGTAAAACAACTTGTTAAATCTTTGAAAATTGACATGAATAAAAAAATAGAAACAAAATCGAATGAATGGTAACTATCTCAAATTAATAATATAAAATTTAAAGTATTTTGAAGGAGTTATCTGAATTAATTTCTTTTCCCACTAGTCCGTGTCAAATGTTAGCCTTTTCGATAGTTCACGACCAATGTGAAATATTACAATTAACCTGCGACTGCGGCGTTGGAAACGCCACTACTAAAATCCTCGTTGCAAACGAGGACTAGAGGGTAGTTTGGGCAATTTCAGAAGGAAGAGAAGCTGCCAGAGCAGTAGACATTTTCTTGATGGGAGCATCTAAACTAGAAGCCAAAGACCAATCATTGGTA
>JBIKPL010000444.1:0-2868 GCA_044357485.1 Cytophagales bacterium | reverse complement strand
ACCAATTTATACAATCTGTTACTATAATAATATCATCCCTTCGGGATTATTGTTTACTATGTAAAACTCGGCTCTTTTTGTTCTGAAATATGATTTTGAAAACCAATTTAAACAATCTGTTACCTTTACTTACTCGTCAATTTGCCTTCATAGCAAGTTGGATAATTAACAATATGTGTTTGCATTAATTACTAAGCCTGAGTTTTACAATAATTTAATGGGCTAATGATGCCTTTTATTGCCGTATTGCGCTTAGGGTTTGGAGGTTTTCTGTTGAATTTTTTGAACGACAAGCGTTTCTTGTCGAAGCCATTTTGATTTTGTAATCTTATTTAGGCATTACAAAATAGATGGGTAAATCAGCGTCGATAGCCCATCCTGGAGATTTGAATTTCAATAATTTAGCAACCCTAACTGCTTCTTCGGCACACATACCGCCAATGGCTTTTAAAACTGTTGCTGCGGTTACGTCTCCAGTTTCATTAAATTTTATGTGCAACATTACTTCTCCCTGAATTCTGTTTTTCTTTGCTAAAACAGGGTATTTAATATTTTTATTGATAAAACTGTACATAGAATCTTGCCCACCTTCATAATATTGAGAAACAATAAGCGTCTTCGTTGCTTTCTGGGCATTGGCCTGATTCACCAATAAAAATGATAAAAACAATCCTAATAATAAGCCTAATTTTTTCATAGCAGTAATATTTTATGGTACATTAATTCGTAAATATAAATTTAAATAAATGGAACATCAATGTGTTTGTGAAATTAATTCAAGAAAATAATGGATGAATTCTATTGTTGGGTTTAAACTTTATGCGACGATGAATTATGCACGATGCTGTTGAGAAGTGGAGGAAGGTTCTTTATCCTAATAATGAAAAATATTGACCATTATAGTTGCCCTAAATTTTAATAAAAACGAATTTATTGCTAACTAAAAAATGAGTATTCACGTAAATGTTTTTTAATTTCATATTTTGAGCACCGTCTAAAATATGAATAGTCATAAAATTTGCTAATATTTACCATTCTTGGTGTAGATAAAATCCCTATAAATGAAACTATTAAAACATAAAATATTTTCCAATAGCCCATTGATTATCATGTTGGCTTTGTTTTTTTTGTTTGGATTCAATACCGTGATGAATGACGTGCTTATGCCGCACGTACAAGGCATGTTCAAATTGTCTTTTTTTCAATCTAATTTTGTGCAAAGTGCTTTTTTTATAGCCTTCTTAGTTTGTGGTTTGCCAGCAGGTTGGGTTATTTCAAAAATTGGTTACAAAAAAGGAATTATGTTGGCTTTGTCAGTCTTGACTTTAGGGCTCATCTTATTTATTTTAACCCCTGTATTTGGCACTTTCACCATGGTATTATGGGCTTTGTTTATCATGGGCTGCGGCATTACCATTGCACAGGTGGCTGCAAATCCATACTTAATTTCTTTAGGAAGTTCAGAGACGGGTTCTTATCGATTAAATTTAGCAGGAATTTTCAATTCATTTGCCCGTATCATCAATACCATCATTGGTGGTTCTTTGATGTTTCTCCCTTTAGATTCTAGTATTGCCGAAAAATTTGAAGCCATGAGGGGACCATATTTTATTATGGCCGCAGTGGTATTGATATTTGCCGCAATTATTGGGATTTCGAAATTGCCAGAAATTCACTACGACACTGCACAAGAAGTGGCGACCAAAGACATTAAATCTGTTTGGCATTTCAAACATTTGATATTAGGTGCTGGCGCTATATTTTTTTACGTAGGTGCTGAGGTGTCTATTGGTGGGGTTTTGATTGATTATTTGCATCAGCCTAAAATTGGTGGCTATACCCATGAAGCAGCCAATTGGTTGGTAACGGTATTTTGGATGTTAATGATGATCGGACGTTTTGTGGGTTTTTTAACCTTACAAAAAGTGAGGGCCGATAGGGGTTTATTATTTGTGTCTATCATGGCTGTTTATTTTGTATTTGTTGGGATGTTTACCTCTGGGTATGTGTCTTTGAGTGCCATCATGATGTTGGGCTTGTGTAATTCCATCATGTGGCCTTGTATTTTTCCGATTTCAATATCACGTCTTGGGAAATACACCAGTTTGGGTTCGGGTTTATTAATTTCTATGGTTGTTGGTGGCGCAATAATTCCGCTATTTCAGGCATACTTAGCAGAAAATGTATTGGGCTATAACTTGAGTTTTGTAGTGCTATTATTTTGTTATGTATATATCCTGTATTTTGCCATGGTAGGGAAAAAATGGGCAGACCAATGTGTGGAAGAAAAGTAATTCCGTCAGCACTATTTTAAATCTATTTTGATAGATTCCTCTTTTTCATGCGCAAATATGATTTACTTTGTCATTCATTCCCAAATCAAAGCCCATGTCAAGGTTTTATTCTTACCTCAATTCCGCTTCTTATTTAATAGACCTTTATAAGGGGGAGTTGCCATTCGCTATTTTTTTAAAACAATATTTTGCGAAAGAGAAAAAATATGGTTCTAAAGACCGCAAATTTATTGCTGCTTTGTGCTTCAATTATTTCAGAACCTGCAAAGCAATACCGCACCGCAACAAAGAAGAACAGCTTTTAATGGCTACTTTCGTTTGCGAAAATCAACCGAACGCTTTATTGGCTTTGCTAAAACCAGAATGGAATAGCCAAATCGAGGCTGATTTGAGTTTTAAAATAGCTTTGCTTCAAGAAGCATTTCAAGTGAAAAATATTTTTCCTTTGGCCCAACATATCAGTGCTTCCATCGATGCACAAGCCTTTTGTATGGCTATAATGGTTCAGCCGGCGTTGTTTTTGCGCCTACGCCCATTCAAGAATGACAAAGTACTTGGGGCTTTAACCGCAGCA
>JBIKPL010000445.1:0-2868 GCA_044357485.1 Cytophagales bacterium | reverse complement strand
TCGTTTTCACGTACTTGGTCAATTAAACCTGACGAATGAACAAAAATGTCTTCCCCTGAATTTTCTGATTTGATAAACCCAAAACCTTTTGAGTTATTAAAGAATTTAACGATACCTGTTGCCATTAGATTAAAATATTTTAAATAATAAATAAATTTTAAGTAACCCGTAGTGGTTCCTTTTTAATTGAAAATTGTTTCCGTATTTTATTGTGTTTTAAAATTAAACCAGTCAAATTAAGATAACAATTTAACACCACATAATTAGAGAGAAAAGATTAAAGCGCCAAATATACGCAGCATTATTTTTTATGATTTTTGTAAGTTTAAATTATTGATAATTAAGGTGATAAATGTCAGTATTGTGTGTATTTCTTGATACATGGTTACTGAATGAAGATAATTCTTTTGAGTTGATTATTGGCAAAAAATGCTTTCGATTTGTATCATTTGACTTGAAATTTCGTTGCCTACATTACTATAGTCTAAACATAGCACACTTATGATTTTATAATTCTCCAAAAACAAGATAACTGTTGCCCTATTATAGCGTACAAAACAAAAAAAACACTCACTATGCTAATTTTTTTAAAACCACCGCTTGAGAAAGCAACCATTGCCGCAGATGAGGTTGCCTCGACGTACACAAAACTTCGCTGGCAAGTGTTTTTTGGCATTTTTGTAGGTTATGCAGGGTATTATCTCGTGCGTAAAAATTTCTCTCTGGTAATGCCCGATTTGATCGCCATGGGTTATTCCAAAACGGAATTAGGTTTTGCCCTTTCGGGTGTTTCTATTGCTTATGGCCTTAGCAAATTTGTAATGGGCTTGGTTTCGGATAGGAGTAATGCGCGCGTTTTTTTGAGTTTAGGATTGTTTTTATCAGGGCTCACGATGATTTTTATGGGAACTGTTTCATGGGCAACAAGTTCAATTGCCATCATGTTTGGATTATTGTTGTTAAATGGGTGGTTTCAAGGCATGGGATGGCCCCCTGCGGGAAGGGTAATGGTATATTGGTTTTCTCAAAAAGAAAGAGGGAGAAAGATGTCACTTTGGAATGTGGCCCATAATGTTGGAGGCGGTTTAGTGGGTCCTTTGGCAACATTGGCCATTATATTGTTTGGATCATGGCAGAGTAAGTTTTATTTTCCGGGTATGGTGGCGATTGGGGTGGCGATAATATCGTATTTATGTATTAGAGATACACCAAAATCATGTGGCTTACCAAGCATAGAGGCCTATAAAAATGATTTTGAAACACCGTATCAAAACCGTATCGAGGTTAAAGAATCGACCAAAGAAATATTCTTTAAATACATTGTTTACAATAAGTTACTGTGGTATATTTCATTTGCCAATGCCTTTGTATACTTGGTGCGCTACGGTGTTTTAGATTGGTCACCGACTTACCTGAGTGAAGTAAAAGGTTATTCTATTGCAGAATCTGGTTGGGCTTATTTTGCTTATGAATATGCAGGTATTCCTGGTACGTTGCTTTGTGGATGGTTGTCTGATAAAGTTTTTAATGGAAAACGTGCGGTGGCAACGATGTTATACATGTTATTTGTATTAATTGCGGTGCTTATATATTGGAAAAATCCAGCAGGAAATCCTTTGGTCGATCAAGTTGCTTTGATTACCATTGGCTTTTTTATATATGGCCCAGTAATGCTTATTGGTGTTTTTGCGTTGGATTTAGTGCCTAAAAATGCGGCAGGTAGCGCTGCTGGGTTCACGGGTATATTTGGGTATTTAGGCGGTGCTGTGTTTGCCAATATTGCATTGGGTTATATTGTCGATCATTTTGGTTGGAGTGGTGGTTTTAGTATGCTTGCTTTGGCTTGTTTAATGGCCATTTTTTTAACGATTCCCATTTGGTTACACGAAAGAAATCATTGATATGACATTTAAAACTTTACGATATGTTGTTTTCTATAGCATGTTTCAGTTCATGAATCATGCGATGTTTGCTCAAGAAAAGGTACAACTTAGCGAAATTCAAAAAAAAATTATTTCGAATTTGCCTACACCCTTGGTTATTGCGCATCGGGGCACTACTTTTTGGGCTCCTGAAGAAACAGAAGCAGCCATGCGTTGGGCTAGAAATGTGGGGGCCGATTATATAGAGTTTGATTTACAAAGAACCAAGGATGGTTATTTGATTGCCCTTCATGATCAAAATTTACTGCGAACCACCGATGTAGTGAAGAAGTTTCCCCTTCGACAAAATGAAAGTGTTGCCTCTTTTACGTATGAAGAATTATTGTCACTGGACGTGGGGTCTTGGTTTAACTTAGCGAATCCTTTAAGGGCTAAAAAAAGCTTTATTGGTTTAGATATTTTAACTTTAGAGGATGTAATTCAAATTGCTGAAGGAAAGAGGATTATACGCGATAAAAATGGCAAACGTATACTGTTAAAAAATGCAAAAGGGGAGTTATATTCTCAATATGAAGTTGACCCATTTGATACCGGAAATCGTCCTGGGATTTATGTCGAAACCAAGGTGCCTTCTTTATTTCCTGGTATTGAAAATGATTTGTGTAATGCCTTGACTCATGTCGGATGGTATACAAATGACAGCACTCCCTTGAAAACAATTCGTACCCAATCAGGAAAAATTTCCCATGCCAATGGACTTAACAGGGTAATTCTTCAAACATTCTCCAAAGAAAGTTTGATACAATTGCAACATGTATTTATAAAACCTTTACCTACCTGCTTGCTTTTGTGGCGCGGCAACGATGTCGATGATATTCCTAATGATAGCTTAATTTCTTTTCAACGATGGGTGAATTTTGGCATTCAACATGGCGCAACGATAATAGGCCCTAGTATAGCTGGCGCTCCCAATAATTATCCGGAA
>JBIKPL010000443.1:0-2879 GCA_044357485.1 Cytophagales bacterium | reverse complement strand
GTATTAAAAGATACCTCAACCCACAACAAAAAAGAGCTCAAACAAAGCCTCTCCCGCTAACGCAACGCGAATTACACCATCCCTTATGGCTATAATTTAATTTGTATGTAGGTAATTATTTAAAGAGATTTAACACTGTTGAAGTCCTAATTTAGTATTCCAATTAAAATGCAATCACCAACCCAAAATGGTTTTAATACCGCTCAGTTTTGTATTACCAAAAACATAATCAATATTATTTACCCATACAAAATTATTTAGAGCCGAGTTTTAGCTTAAATGACAATGCAATATTATCTATTTACAGCGATACCGCCAATTGTTTATACAAGCTTAGTCTCTTTTATTGATTTATTTATCAATGCGATGCAAATTCTCTATATAATTTTCTACATTGTCGTATCAATTACATTGGATTAATTGCAATGTTGAATTTCCAAACAAGTCGTATCTATTATTTCCCAATTGCATGAAAATCGTTATTTCCCCTGCCAAGTCACTCAATTTTGAAACGCCTTTACCACTCGCCCTTCATTCGAATGTAGATTTTATGGCCGATTCAAAAAAAGTAATGAAGGTGGTGAAATATAAAAGTCCAGACGAATTAGCCCACTTGATGGCCATTTCGCCAAAATTAGCCGAGCTTAACTGGGCTAGAAACCAAACTTGGCATCCTCCTTTTACGCCCGAAAATGCACGCCCTGCCATTTATGCCTTCGATGGTGATGTTTATACAGGTTTAGATGCTTATACCATTGCTCCCTTAAAAGTAGAAGAATTGCAATGCAAGTTGCGCATACTTTCTGGCTTGTATGGTTTGCTCAAACCTTTAGACCTTATACAGGCTTATCGCTTAGAAATGGGTACCAAGCTGCCCATAGGGGAGGCTAAAAATTTATACGAGTTTTGGAAGCCAATAATTACCACTGCGTTAAACAAGCAACTGCATCAAGGGGAGCTTTTTGTGAATTTGGCCAGCAATGAATATTTTGCTGCCATCGATGTTAAAAAACTTAAAGTGCCAGTGGTTACGCCTGATTTTAAGGATTATAAAGACGGTAAATTGAAAATCATAAGCTTCTTTGCAAAAAAAGCAAGAGGAATGATGGTGAGGTATATCCTCGATTCGAACGCCAAAACCATAGATGATCTCAAAGGTTTTCATTATGGTGGCTATGAATTTGATGCGAAATTATCAAAAGACAACCACTTGGTTTTTGTGAGATAAGCTTGGGAGTAGTAAATTCTTTCTAGCCGTAATACTACTTTTTTGCATTATTTTTTGGTGCTGAGGAGGGTTTCTGCTTCTAATATTATTTTGCCCTCATCAATCAATTCTCTTAAAAAGGTACTTACCATTTTACGGTCTGTTTCTTGGAAAGTCGCCAAAAAATCTTGCACTGAAATAGGAGAGGTATTAGCCTGGAGTTTATCAAAAACAGCAGCACAGGTCAGTGTCGATGTAGTCGTTTTTTTTACACAAACATCGCATACCCCACAGTCTTCTGAAGTGTTTTCGCCAAAGTAGCGTTGTATCATTTGTGTTCTACATTGCGATTTGTTTGTGGCATAAGCAATAATGGCTTTTACTTTGTTTAATTCATTGTTTTTGCGCTCTTGGTATTTTCCAGGATGAATGGGTAATTTGTTTGCATCCATTCTGGCAAGTACAAAAGTGAGTTGAGGCTTATCGCGTTTGGGGATATAAGTCACAAAGCCAATTTTGTCAAGGTAAACCAACATGGTTACAATGTCAATTTCACTTTTTAACAATTGTGTTGCCACAGCCGCTTCATTTATTTTAATGAAATGCACAAACAATTCGCCTCCATAATAGCGCAATAATACTTTAATTAAAGGGTCGAATTTGGCATTCGCAACTTGAAATTTGTATAATTCTTCTTTGTCAGAGATGTTGAAATGTAGGGCAGAAGGGGCATAAAATGTTTCATTCATCAATATTAAGCCTTCTTTTTCTAATTGTTTGATGGCATAATAGGTTTGCCGAGTTGGTAAATTGTAGCTGCTTTCAAATGCCGTGATGTTAAAATCATACGGAACCATTTCGCTACTTCCCACTGCAATTTTGTAATAGTTGGCCAAAGATTGGTACACTCTCTTTAAAAAATCAAGATCAGGATAAGCTAAGGCAATGTTTTTAATTAATTCGTCGGTGTCGTTTTGGCTAAAAAGCATCACGGCATAGGCTTTTTGCTCGTCTCGTCCAGCTCGTCCAGCTTCTTGGTAATAGGCTTCAATACAATCGGGCAGGTCGTAATGAATAACTAACCTCACGTCTGATTTGTCAATGCCCATTCCAAAAGCATTGGTACATACCATGGTATTGGTTTTGCCCGACATCCATCTTTCTTGCTTATTGCTCCTTTCTTCTGGGCTTAAACCTGCATGGTAAAAGTCTACGGAGATATTGTTTTTGTAAAGCAACAACGCAAGCTCTTTGGTTTTTTTTCTGCTTCGTACATAAATTAAGCTACTTCCACTTACTTTTTTTACGATGCGTAAGAGTACTTGCATTTTGTCGTCGGTAAACACCGACGAATAGGAGAGGTTGTCTCGTTTAAAACTTTTAGTAAATATATTGGGTTTTTGTAGTGCTAAATGAAGGATGATGTCTTCTTGTGTTTTTGGCGTAGCCGATGCGGTGAGCGCCATCATAGGTACATCAGGAAGTATGGTTTTGATATTGGCAATTTCTAAATAAGCAGGCCTAAAATCGTGCCCCCATTGAGAAATGCAATGGGCTTCATCAACTACCAATTGGTTTACCTTCATTTTAGCAATGCGTGCGATTACCAAGTCTGATTTTAATCTTTCAGGAGAAAGGTATAAAAATTTTGTGTTGCCATATATACAATTGT
>JBIKPL010000441.1:0-2887 GCA_044357485.1 Cytophagales bacterium | reverse complement strand
GCCTGATTGTGTAGCATTAAATATATGTTGTTTGGTATTTGGATTGGATATACTTACTTCATCTTTTAACCAATAATAGGTATAACCGGTACCATACACGGTTTCTAATTCAACCGAATTTCCTTTGCAAACTTTTTTGGGTGTATTGGCAATGAGTCTAACCATTGGTCCAACGCAACCAGAACAACCTGCATTGCCCGCTTGACTATTGTTGATGGTGTATCCAGGATCAAACACTTCTAATAATTTAACAAATTTATCTAATACAGGACCAAATTTATACCTAAAGGAAACTGTATTATTCGCATCTTTTTGTTTATCAAAAACTGTCTTCACCTGACTCATAATACTTGCTTGTTGGGCTGGAGTGTAGGAATGCATGAAAAATATTTTATTCATGTAAACAGTCATGGTATCCCAGTTAATATTATAATCATACCAGCCAAGCCACCTCTGTTTGTCATTGGCATCTTTTGGGGTATACTGATTACTCAGAATTTTAAAATAATGAGTACTTGCTTTAGAGTAGCCATTTGGGCCAACTAAATTTGGATCAAACCAATCAGAAGAAGAAATTGCCAAGGCGCGGTTTGTCGTGAAAATTCTCGCGGCAATGGCATCTGCAGCATCTGGACCTTGATTGAAACCTACAAAAAACAATTTCATAAAGCCCAGTTTGTCATTGGTCGCTTTAAGTACAGGAAATGGATTGTTTCCTTTGGAATAAAAACGTCTGGTTAAGATTAATCCGTAATAAAATTTTGAAATCAAGCCAGTTTCAAAACTTTCACGCGTAATCATTTGGGTATTTTTAGCAGGATCTTGAAAAATGCCACATGCAGTACTTCCCAACCATTCATTTAATGTCGCCCTTCCTAAAACATCAATTTGAAAACAGCCATCACTTGATGCAGCGCCACCATGATCGCTTATATAATCAATAAATTCATTTTGAAACGGAAAGTTTTCAGGCGTTTTGGTATAGCATGACATGTCAATTTTATTTGGTGGAATACAAGCCCCTCCAGAGGTTTCATTGATTAATGTGGCAGCGAAAATATTGATGTCAATATCAGGGGTAATCATATTTTTAAACAACATCCAACCATGTGCCATGGCAATGGCAAAAGTAGGTTTATTGCAAGGTACTCTCCAATCTAAAGTAGTCCACTGGTTATAATTACCCGAGCCGGCATTGTTTTTAGAAATAACACCACTTCCCAACCTGATTTCGCCTTCAGTTGCTATAAACGCATTCGTGTCAATCTGATACCGACATGGTACATCTGGACAATTTTTGGAGTAATCTGGAATCGTTTGTCCTATAAGAATTTGACTATTGATTAAGAAAATCAATAGCATATAGCTGAACAATCTAGGGGATTCCGTACTTGTTATTTTTCTCATGAATATTAATGCTAGGTATTAAAGTAAAAATGGGTGTTTGTGCTATTATATCGCTTTTAGGAGTAAAAAGTAACCTTTCATTGTCATACGGCAATGAAAGGTTACTTTCAATATTGAGCATTTGAGGTCCGTTTTTACCAAGGTTGTTGAGTGGTGAAGTTGGAAATGTATTGCGATGGCAAAACTTTCGCTTTCAACAATCTTTATTCGCGTAGTTTTGGTTAACGTAATTGAGTTGGCAGCACTTGGCGTGAAGGATAGGAATGGAAAGCCCGGAGCGATTAGCGAGGACTTGCAATGGATAGCCTGACCGAAGGGCACGCCCCAATTTTTCTGTTTCAAGTAGACTGTTTTGTAATCAGCATAAACTTGCAATGAATTTAATTGGGTACATAACCAATGCTTTTATTTACATTTATTTAATTCGAGTTGTACAAAATCCATGAGTTCTTTGATGTAAGCGGCTGAAAAATCAAATTTAATACCAGCCGTGGCATACACATTTTTAATCGATTTTGAATAGCCAAGGCTAAGGGCGTCCATATAGTTTTTTAATCCTTTTTCAGGATTTTCTTTGTAGTTTTTCCATACCGCGATGGCGCCTAATTGTGCCATGCCGTACTCTACATAATAAAATGGCACTTCATAAATGTGTAATTGTTTTTGCCAAATATTGTCTTTGAAATCTTGTAGGCCATTCCAATCCACTACCTCTGCTGCAAATCGCTTGTAAATATTGTTCCATGCATTGGTTCGCTCAACGTGACTATGGTTTGGATTTTCGTATAACCAATGTTGGAAACTATCAATGGTGGCCACCCATGGTAAGGTGTCCATGATATGCTCTAAATGTTGCGATTTGGCACGTTTAAGTGCTGCTTCTTCAGGGAAAAAAATATCCCAATGATCCATAGAAATTAATTCCATTGACATGGAGGCCAGTTCTGCAATTTCAGAAGTTAAGCCTCTGTATAAATTCAAGGGTAGAGGAATGGTGAGGAATGATTGTGCGGCATGACCTCCTTCATGAATCATGGTAATAAGGTCTTGTAGGGTAGACGTAGCATTCATGAAAATAAATGGAACGCCGATTTCATCTAAAGGATAATTGTACCCTCCTGGTGATTTTCCTTTTCTTGATTCTAAATCCAGATGACCCATTGCTTTCATGGTTTTGAGGCAATTTCCTAAATAGGGGTGTAGCTGATCAAAACATCGGATTGTTTTTTCAAGTAAATCTTCTCCTGAAGTAAAGGGTACCAAAGCGGGTAGATTTTGGTTGTCGACGGCTAAATCCCATGGTTTTAATGAGTCTAATTGAAGAGACTGTTTTCTTTCAAGGGTCAATTGGTTTAATATTGGGACCACTTCTTGCGCGATGGCGTCATGAAAAGTGAAGCAATCTTCAGGAGTATAGTCGTATCGACCCATGGCCGCAAACATATAATCGCGGTAGTTTTTAAAGCCGGCATTGGTACTT
>JBIKPL010000442.1:0-2887 GCA_044357485.1 Cytophagales bacterium | reverse complement strand
CACGGGCAATGTCGATGCCATTGTCGGTAATGTATGCGGCTACCGCTTTGGCTCTGGCTTTAGACAAGGCTAAGTTTTTATCTGCTTTACCAACATTGTCGGTATGGCCTTCAATTTCAATTTTAATACTTGTATTTTCACTTAAGAATTTAATAACCCTATTTAACTCAGAGAAGGAAGCTGGTTTTAAATTAGCTTTTCCTGTTTCAAAGAAAATGTTATTGATTTTTACCGATTGACCCACTTCAATAGGGGTAATCATTAAGTCTCTTTTGATATAAATATTATGAGGATTTTCTGATTTTGCAATGGTTTCATATACAGGGTAATAGCCACTTGATGTCGCATTAATGGTATAGTCTGTTGCTTGGGCAAGTTCTATTGAATATTCTCCGGTCGCATTATAATAGGTGGCATTGGTTGACGTGCCATTTACGATAATTTGCACAGGAAGGGATGGGTTAATTGATTTGCCCGTTTTTTTATCGATGACAATACCTGATACAATTAATTTTGCTGCTTTTTTAGGCTCTGCAGATAAATCTAGATGCATAGTTTTATACTCAGTAGTATGACTCAAATCTAAAATTGAAGGATGAGATTCAAATCCTATAGCCGATACTTGCATCTTGTAAGATTTTTCATTTAATAATCTAACCTTGTAGGCACCTGTAGTAAGGTTAATATTAATTGAATCAACAATAACACCATTGATCATAATTTTAGGTTTCGAACTATCTGGTAAAATATTAATTGAGCCAGTTTGATGAACATTTCCAGAAATTTCAGAATAGGGTATAGGAGTGACTTCTAGATTATGCGTTCTTTCTTCAAATTCTTTTAATAAACTCAAATCTAAGGAATCCGTTTTATGAGTAAATCCTTTTACTCTAGCATCAATAGTGTATTTTTTTCCTAATGGCAATTTAATTTCATAATTGATAGAATCTCTGTCAATCAGCACAGAATCGGCAAGAGCATTATTGACAAATATTTGATACGTATATTTAATATCAATATTTTCTTTAGTTTTCGAATTTTTAATTTGTCCTTTAAATTTCACATATGGACGTTCTTCAAATAACTTTACTCCAAATATATCAGCATGTGAATGTCTGTGCTGATTATTTTGTGTTTCTTTGATGCCATGATTGGAAGAGAAATAGGCATAAGAACCTTTGTTATTCGTTCTGTAATACGATTCCCAATCGAGGGTGTTGATGGTATCACTTAATAGTTTTGGTTCTGACCAACGTCTATAAGTATCGTCTAAACGGTAACATTTGTAGATGTCGAATTTACCAAGGTTATTAGGTCTGTTGTGGCTAGAGAAATACAATGTTTTGCCATCAGAAGAAAGAAATGGCGCCTCTTCGGTATGAATTCTTGTATTCACACCTTTCATTTTTTTTGGTCTTCTCCATTTGCCATCTACAAATCTTGAAACATACAAATTTAACAAATGGCCACTAAATTTTTTGGTATAGGCCAAAATCAATACATCACTTTTGGCATTCATAAAGGCATTGCTAGAAGAACCATGGCTTTTACGGGAAAACTTTGGTACATGTAAGTTTTCAGGTTTAGTCCATCCTACGGCAGTTTTAATTGAGGTAGAAAGTCCTCTTTTTTTCCAACGTCCTCTAAGGGTGTATTTACCATTTAATAATATTGTTTTTCCGTCAGCTGCGATTGATAATACAGAATTATACCTGCCAACATTAATATTTTCAGACATTCTTTTGGCTTTACCCCAAGTGCCATCGGCTTGTAATTCTGAATACCAGGCATCATGAGATTCGTAACGACCGTAAGTGTTTTCAGGATGGTCTAATCTTGTAAAATACAGGGTTTTACCATCGGGAGAAATAATAGGGTTTATTTCTGCATAGTCTTCTGTATTTACATTTGGACCTAAATTATGAGGAATAAATAATGTTTTAGGTTTATTTGGTGTAAGAGGTGCCGTTTGACTATATCCAATAGTTAAGGTACACAATAATATAAGAATAATTGATGCTAATGTAAGACAGTGTTTCATACTATAATTTAATTTTTTTTATGAAAGTATTATATACCCCAGTAAGATTGCGTTTCTGCACGCTTAATTCTACCAAAAACTAAGTTCATTCCCACTCTAAAGTTTACCGTGCGAAGATCTCCCACCATTTTACGGTTTACATAAAACTTCTCTGAAGCATAATTAATGACAGGCAATAAAATATTGTCACCTACAATGTAAAAATCAAAAGGACCGGGCTTAAATACCAAGCCCAAACCTAAGTTGTTGAATTGACCAAATTTAGCCGAATATGATAAGGTAGCACTTAACATTTTTCCTACTTTTTGTTGTACCGCTACAGTTCCCGTTGGGGTAACTTTTACGAATGCTTCTAAGAACAATGCTGCACCAATTGAGGTATGTTTTAATACATGGTAATTTAACATGGCATAAAACTGAGGCGTTAACCATGTTCTATAGGAGATTGCTTCTGTTTCTTTTAGTTTAAAGGCTTTGTTCAAAGAGTCAATGATTTCTGAAAATCTAAAATCTTTCCCATTCACAAAAGGACCTAAAATGTCAGCGCCATCAAAACCTCCTTTGCCGTCCATTTCATAGCTTTTAAGGTTCGATTTCCAATCAATAAAACCGATATTGTTTGCTGCTAAAGTCAATTGCCATTTTGGGGTGAATTTATAAGAAACCGCTAAATCTATGCCTCCACCTACGTTTCCAAAATTGCTTAAATAGTTTTTCTTGTCTATAGATTCTGGAATAGAGGTGAATATTTGACCTTTAGCGCTGGCTGAAAGTACATTGCCATTGTTGATGTCTGTATTGAATTTTAAATTGTCGGTACGGGTATATATGTTTTCAAATCCCTGA
>JBIKPL010000440.1:0-2891 GCA_044357485.1 Cytophagales bacterium | reverse complement strand
CACCTTTAGAATGTCCACCCACAGTACTGTTACCACTTACTATAGAATTGATTAAAGTTAAACTATAGCAAAATATTGCACCTCCTATATTTGCAGCATTTGAAGTAGATTTACAAACATTATCTTTAAAGATACAGTTTTTTACAATCAAATTCCCACCATATATACCTCCTCCATAAGGGTTTTTAGTAAACAAATAACCATTTTGTACTGTTAAACCATTAAATTCAACGGTATCATTAGTATTATTTGTAAAAACTCTATTGGAAGCGATTCCTGAAGATGCTGCCGCTTGAATAATCGTTTTGCTAGCGCCTTCTCCAAAAATACTTAATGCATGATTAATCGTTAAGTTATATTCGGTATAGACCCCTTCAGCAATTTTAACAACATCATAAGGAGCACTGGCGGCTAATGCAGCAGCTATAGTAGAATAATCGGCCCCTGAGGCAGCAACGGTAATGATTTTTCTGAAATTAATCTTCAAATCAGCCTTTTCACTACCAATTGCATCTGAAACATCATTGCTTTCCAAAGCGGAATTATTTAAGGTAATGGTTAAATCAGTGACATTATTTGCATTTGAATGATTTAACGCATTTCCAGCCAAGGTAAATAATAGGGTACTGTCACTTTTTCTGATAAGCGTAGCCGTTAATCCTGATGGAATATTGCTAACCGTTGCTTTGTTGGCGGTTAAAAAGTTCTCCCCATTTGTGCCCGACAATTTATCGCCCCCGAATTTATTATATGAAATAAGCACTTTACCATCAACACTTCCATCATTTGATATGTTTTCAACAAAATTTGAAGCTTGGTAGGTAAATGATTTCACTTCTGGAGCAACGATAACACTCATCCAACCAGTTAAAGGAGGATATCCCGCTTCATAGCTATAATCAATCCAATCAATTGATCCAGGATTTATTTCAGGACCAATAGACCATTGGCAACAGCCATCATATCCTATAGCATAACTCATACCTCCGACACTTGATTTAACAAAATAAGGTTGACCATTTTGAGTTCCGGTTTCCACATAAACCCCATTCAGTTCAAGATACATCAACCCAGACACTTGTAAATTCACCGCCCAACTCTGCAATGAATAGGCTAACAAAAAGAATAACGTAATTTGAATTTTTTTCATAATTATGAATTTTGATTTGCAATATAAATCAAGTACTAATTAGATACAAAAAGGTTGTGTTTAATCGAGGCTATTTCGAATATGTTTTCATCACTAAAAGTATCATGATGTGATTGACCAGAGGAAAAATTAGGTATAATTAACATTAGGGGCTTATTTTTGTTTATTGAACTTAAGAAATCTGCTCTTCCGAATTTGCAGTTCGGAAGCAGTATCGCAGGAATGATCTTATCGTAGGTGCACGACCAATGTCGTTAAGTTGAGAAAAGAGCTGCGATTATCCGTATTATCCACGGGCCAAGTTTTTATTCTTTGACAAAGAATAAAAACAAAATTGCACACAGATTTGACTGATTAAGCAGATTGTGACGGATATTAAAATTAAAAAAAGCTGCTTCCGAATTTGCAATTCGGAAGCAGTATCGCAGGATTTACAATCCGTTTTCTTACAAATTAGATGTGTGTATCAATTACAAATGTTCAAGGTCATTTAGATCTTTATGTCGTCCGGCACTTTTTTTTGCCGTTATTAAGTCATTATAATGGATTAACCTAACATTAATCGAATCAACAGTTATTATTTTAGAATTCTTATAAGCATTTTCAAAAAAAAGTCCCTTACATTCAGTCATTAAATCAATTGCTTGTGGAGGTCTACCGTAAGTAAATACGTCAACTTCATTTGAAAGGAAAATTTCTTGGTCCATAATTGGCATCCCAAAATCATAAAAAGCTATTTTTAATAAATTATAGTTTGATACTGATTTTTCAACCCAAATATCCAAATCACCAGTAGTTCTTGGGTAACCATGTAAAACAACAGAATAACCTCCTACTAAAATATATTTAACATTGGATTTCTCTAAACAGTTAATAAAATCCTGAAAATCATCATTGAAAATATTAGCCATTTCTTAATCTCATTTTTGTAAGAAATTTATCCATTGAAACACTAGAAATAACATGTTGACTATAAGAAACTTTAACCATCTCCATAGCAGCAGATAACCTTTCATCAAAGGTTTTAGATTGCCAATATTTTTTTTGAATATCTGCATCTTTGAAAGTTTGCATTTTGAAAAATGTTTTATCCATAGTGAAAGTATTTGCATACAAAAATAGGCATATTTAACTAGTTCCACCAATATAAAAATGAATTCTTAAAATTATATTATTATCAAGATTTTGCTCTTCCGAATTTGCAATTCGGAAGCAGTATCGCAGGATTTACAATCCGATTTCTTACAAATTAGAGGTGTGTATCAATTTTTCACGCAAAGGCGCCAAATAAAAATGTGCAAAGACACCAAAATTTTCACGAAAGAGCTCGCAAAGAAAACATCTCTCTTTCTGCATAAGAAAATTATTTTCTATTCTTATTTTTGATAATATAAATTATAAACCCAATTAGCAATGCTATAACCAGTAGCATTGGATGTGCAAAAATATTTTTTAAGCCATTAGAACTCATATTGTTGATTAATTTAATAAAATTTCGATTTTTTTATCTATCCAAACTTAGCTGTTTTTCCATTATGAGCAAATCTATTTCCCCACAAATATTAATCAAATCCTTTTGGTGTTTATTGCGTATTCAATGACAGCTTCATTGTGTTTAAACCCCATTATTAATGAAAATACCAATATTAATTATAGCTTTACTATTAAATAGCGTATTGGCTACTGCCCAAAAAGACAGCACCGCCACTACAGGTTTTGTAGATTTGAATGCTTATAATGA
>JBIKPL010000439.1:0-2894 GCA_044357485.1 Cytophagales bacterium | reverse complement strand
AAGTAAACAGCTTAAATCTCTAAAAATCAACAAATAAACTATTTTTCAGCCCCTAATTACCTACATACAAATTAAATTATAGCCATAAGGTATGGTGTAATTCGCTTTGCGTTAGCGGGAGAAGCTTTGTTAGAGCGCTGCCTTTGTTGTGGGTTGAGGTATCTTAAATACGATATGATTTGACCACAAAAAAAAAGCGAGTGCCGATTACGCGGTCTGCCGTGGCGGAAACGCCCTAATTCATTTATTTAACATGAATCAAACCTATCCATAACAAAACATATACCACCAACAAATAGAATAAAATGTCCAAAATTTCATCATCGAGTTATTAAATTTATGTTTTGCAAATCACGAACAATATGTCGAATTTGCACATCTTAAATTTATTCTATGAAAAAACATATTGTAGTATTCGTTATTACGCTTTTCATTTTACAAGCATGTGATCGTGCTGAAAAAAATCATGCTGAGAAAAAGACCGCTAAAACAGATATTGTATCCATTAAAAACACGAAAGATAGTGCATCTGTTGCTTGGAAAAGAATGATGTTGAACGATGATGCAAAATTTAAAAACATGCTATCTTTATTAGACCATATTTCATACATTCCTGGATCAAAGGAAAGCGAGATTAAACAATTAAAAATCGAAATCGAAAAAACGTGGAAAACGCGCTATGATTCCTCCCAAATGAAGGCACAAATAGTAGATAATTTTGACCTCAAAACATCTGAATTGATTAGTAAAATTAATGCTATCGCTGAAAAAACAAAAGGAATTGAAAAATATGCAAATGTAACGACTTTACAACAGGAGATTTCTGAGGCAGACAACACAAAATTAATGCTTGACCGAGCACATTATGACAAATGGGCAAAAAGCTACAACAGTCTGATTACCAAAGACCATAAGAGACCCCTTGGTACACCCTTACCTTTATTCGAAACATTAAACTAATTTATGTGCAAATTAAAAGGCAATTAAATGCATAAATTAATTTTATTTTCATAAATTTCGATTTCAAAAAGACAGTTTAATCGTTCAACTTCTTATATCACAATATGTCTGAGCAAGTAGAATTAATAGTTGAAGGCAAGTCAGTAAAGCTTCCTGTTATAGAGGGTACCGAAAAGGAAAAAGCAATTGATATTGCAAAACTTAGAAGCGAAACAGGGTATATTACCTATGATGCGGGTTTTAAAAACACAGGTTCTACTCAAAGTAGCGTCACTTTCTTAGATGGTGAATTAGGTATCTTAAGTTATAGAGGCTACCCTATTGATCAATTGGCTGAAAAGTCAAATTTTATAGAAGTTGCGTATTTGCTAATTTATGGTGAATTACCTACGTCGGCACAATTAAGTGCTTTCGAAAACGAGATTAAAGACAATTCAGAAATTCCGGCTAACATCGAAACTATCCTTAACGGATTCCCTTCTGATGCACATCCAATGGGCGTTTTAGGTTCTTTATTAAGTGCATTAACAGCATTTTATCCAGAATCAATTGATGCTAACCCATCACCTGAACTGCTACATAAACTTATCGTTAGAATTATCGGGCAACTTCCTACACTTGTGGCGACAACCTACCGCAAGTCTAAAGGATTACCAGTACTTGCTCCGAGAAAAGACTTGGATTATTGCTCCAACTTCTATTACATGATGTTTGCTGAAGCGGGCAAAGAATTCAAAGCTGATCAAGTAATTGCTGATGCTTTAAATAAATTGTTTATCCTACATGCCGACCACGAACAAAATTGTTCTACTTCAACAGTTAGAATCGTTGGTTCATCACAAGCTAGTCTTTATTCTTCATTGGCTGCAGGAACAGCAGCACTTTGGGGCCCACTTCATGGTGGTGCAAACCAAGCGGTAATTGAAATGCTTGAAGAAATAAAAACAGATGGTGGAGACACTGCTAAATTTATTTTAAAAGCCAAAGATAAAAATGACACTTTCAGGTTAATGGGTTTTGGACACAGGGTGTACAAAAACTTTGACCCTAGGGCTAAAATCATTAAGGTAGCTTGTGATCAAATTTTAGGAAAACTTGGCGTTTCTGACCCAGTATTAGCCATTGCTAAAGGCTTGGAAGAAGTTGCTTTAAGTGACCAATATTTTGTTGACAGAAAACTTTATCCAAATGTAGACTTCTACTCAGGCATTATATACAGAGCGCTTGGCATACCTACCGAATACTTTACGGTAATGTTTGCACTTGGTCGTTTACCGGGTTGGATTGCTCAATGGAAAGAAATGAGAGCTGACAATGAACCTATTGGAAGACCTCGTCAAGTGTATATTGGAGCTACAGAAAGAAATTATGTAGACAAAGGGAACAGATAATTCAATTCATTTATTTTTATAAAAAACCCAAGAATCATTTCTTGGGTTTTTTTATGCTATATTTACCTACTTTTTCAAACAATCCGTACAAATGAACCCCCAAATTATGAATCGTAATGGTTTATTGAAGTTTATATTATTGGTCATTATTAATTCATGGACTGGTCAAACTATTTTTGCGCAAACAGATTATATTCAAAGTACGAACAAATTATCCCCCATTTTATTTATTAGCACAGGTACGCCATCAAATATTATTGAAAGTAACGAATACACTAAAACACTTAATTTGTTTGGATTAACCTTAAAAAAACCAAAAACTATTTTAGTAATTTCATCTCAATGGGTATCAAATGGAAGTTGCTATATTACTACGGGAGATAAACCCGATATTTTGTATGATTATGTGGGAATGCCTGAATCATATTATGAAATAAAATACCCATTTAATGGAAATGCAGAACTTGCTCAAAATATTATTAAAATGGTTTCTCGACAACCTATCCAATCTGACATCGACAGGGGAATAGATTTTGGCGCATG
>JBIKPL010000009.1:0-23758 GCA_044357485.1 Cytophagales bacterium | reverse complement strand
ATGATGTTTATGCCTAAAGACATTGTCAGTGGCGATTTCCCTTTCATCGTTCAAAAAGGCAATTTGGTTTACGTTGCAGCGGTAGATTGTACCGGTCATGGTGTTCCTGGTGCTTTACTTTCTGTGATTGGCTCATTGATTTTACAAGAAATTGGACGATACGAAACCCCTTCTGCTGGTGTGATATGCGATAAACTTCACGCTCAGGTGGTAAAAACCTTGAGACAAGGAGAAGAAGGTGGTGAAAATGAAAGAGATGGAATGGATATTGGGATGTGTAGAATTGACATCACCACCGGTGAATTGCAATATGCAGGTGCCCATAGACCGCTTTATATCTTGAGAAATAATTATGTGGACGGGGAAGAATTAGAACAAGTAAAAGGCGATAAATACCCAATTGGTGGGGTACAATATGCTGGTCGTTCTCCTTTTGAAAACTATGAATTACAATTAACCAAGGGCGATAGAATCTTTGTATTCTCCGATGGTTTACCCGATCAATTTGGAGGGACAGAAATACCGGTTAAAAAATTCGGCCCTAAAAGAATTCGTGACCTCATCATCAAAAATAAAAATGAAACCATGACCCAAAATTACGAATCGTTTAGACACGATTTTCATGGGTGGATGGGAAATACCAAACAATTAGATGATGTGTTGTTGATTGGTATTGAATACGAATAGGAAATTGAATATTATTAAAATCTAAATAATTGATTATGAGCAATGATACTCGTCTTGATTTTGTAGCAAAAATCAGAGACAAAATGAAATCGCACAATTTTATGCTTTCTTATAGAGGTAATTTTTCTCAAGACATTACCAAAGCATTATTAAGTGTTTCTGAAAAACAATTAGATAGTGATGGTACCGATACGTCGGTGAAAAGAAAGGTGTTTAATGTCATGGTAGAGTGTTTGCAAAATGTTGCCAAACATACTTCTGAAGACAATGAATATTCTGATAATTATAGCGCTTTGTTTATGTTAGGTCGTTCTGAGACCGATTATATCATATACAGTGGTAATGTTATTGACAATAGCAATGTAGATGAATTAAAAGAAAAAATCACGCATGTCAATAGCATGAACAAAGAGGAGTTGAAAGAATTTTATAAAATGATTATTTCAACAGGTGAGTTGTCTGAAAAAGCAGGCGCTGGTTTAGGGCTGCTTGATATCGCCAAAAAATCTGGAAATAAGTTGGATTACGATTTTCAGCCTATTGATGATAAAAAATCGTTCTTTTCTTTGAGAACATACGTGACCATACCTAGCTAACATTTTAAAATATTATTATATGTCTGATACCACGAATAGTTTCCATGCGGTAAATG
This sequence comes from Cytophagales bacterium, assembly GCA_044357485.1. Classification (GTDB taxonomy): domain Bacteria; phylum Bacteroidota; class Bacteroidia; order Cytophagales; family UBA9547; genus CALPQG02. Next base: position 22,419 of record JBIKPL010000009.1, on the reverse strand, counting down.
TTCCGATGAAATTTGTGCACGATTTGCATACAGAAATGACCCAAAATAATGTTATTTTGACTTATGAAGGTTTTTTTTCCCAAGAAATTACCAAGTCTGTATTGGCAATGTCTGAACGTAAGTTCGATGCTGATGGCCTTGACGCCAATGTGAAAAAAAAGGTGTTTAACATCATGGTCGAAACTTTACAAAACATTTGTAAACATCAATTTGCAGATGAAGATGATCTAAAAGAAACGCCTGCTATTTTTATGATTGGTTTAGTTGAAGGTGATTATTTGATTATATCAGGAAATCCTTTGGCAACGAGTAAAATAGATAATATTAAAAACAGAATCGATAAAGTCAATTCTTTAGATAAAGATGGTTTAAAAGCTTTATACAAAGAAGCGCGTTTAGCAAGCACTATTTCGGATGTTGGTGGCGCTGGATTAGGTTTTATTGATATTGCTAGAAAATCGGGTAGCCCTTTGATTTATAGTTTTGATAGGGTAAATGACCAATTGTCTTATTACACTTTAATGGTTCGCGTGTCTAGTAAAACAGAATCTGCCGAATAAATTGTAAAAACAAATAAAAAAAATAATTAACTTTCGACATTAATAAAAAAATATAATGGAAACTTTGATAATCGCAGCAACAGAAGATACTCCAGCAGTAAAGTTTGATGTAACAAGTGGTGTGTACGAATTAGTAGGAAGGTCATTGCCAGAAGATGTAACTACGTTCTATAAACCAGTTTTTGATTGGTTAGGAGGTGTTGCTTCTACAGGAATAGCTACACTTAAGTTTGATGTAAAATTAGAGTATTTTAATACTGCTTCTTCTAAAGTAATTTTAGATATCTTCTCTAAGTTAGAAGGAATTAAAGAAGGTGGTGTTGATGTAAGTATTCATTGGCATTACGCAGAAGATGATGAAGATATGCAAGAAGCTGGGGAAGAATATTCTGAATTAGTGGAAGTGCCTTTTAAATTGGTAGCCGTTTAAATTTAATAACAATACATCAATGTCGTTTGGTTAGGGATAAATTCGCGTCAATTTGTCCAATCTGCTCAATCCGCGTTCCAAATTTTTATTCTTTTACAAAGAATAAAAACAAAATTGCATACAAAATTGGCGGATTAAGTGAATTATCACGGATTTAAAAGTAACAAGATTTGTAAACTAATCGATATTGCATAATGAATATATTAAAAGCGCTGAGTCATCAGCGCTTTTTTTGTAACTATAAAATATTTTTTCCGTTAAAATTGAAAACCTAAATATGATTGGTGTTGGAGTTGATTTTTCAATACCAATGATTTGAAATTAATTACCTATGAGTGAGGAAATACTAAAAGCCTTGATGCAACTTTTTGCTATTGTAGCAAAGCAAGATGATGGTGCATCTCAAAATATTGAAAACTTTGTAGAAGATTTTTTATACACCCAACTCAACGAAGAGTTGGTGATAGAATACAAAAAATTATATGAAGAGTTTTTAGGCCCTGCTGATGTAGAAGGTGCTGAACCTAAAAAGAAACTTACTTCTGTAAAAGATTCGGTAAGAACTTTAGGTATTTGTAAAAAAATCAACAAAACGCTTACTCAAAAACAAAAAGTGGTGGTGTTGGTGAGGTTGTTAGAGCTTTTAAAAGCCGACAATTCTTTTACCGAACAACGTATGGCTTTGGTAGATACCATTGGAGAAGCTTTTAACTTTGATAAAGACGAATTTAAAGCTATTCAGCATTTTGTTATTCAACCCGAGGAAGCGCTTGAAAGTATCAATGAAATTCTTTTAATCAATGATAAACATTTTGAAGAAGATCATCCTCATGCTTGTAAACACGTACACAGTGGCTTACAAGGAAGTATCATTATTTTAAAAGTATTAAGTGAAGATCTTTATTTTTTAAGGTATACTGGTGGAAGCGATATTTACTTAAATGGCTTACCGGTTAACTACAAACGCATTTATTTGTTTGCCAGTGGAAGCACCGTAAAAGTGCCTACCGGTAAACCTGTCTATTATTCAGATGTTGTTTCCCATTTCTTAGCCGATAGCGATGTTCCTAAAATATCGTTTGAAGCCAATCAGTTAGAATTTAAGTTCCCGAATGGTAAAATTGGTTTAAGGGATATTAATATCTCAGAACCAGGGGGCAAATTAATTGGAATTATGGGCGCCAGTGGGGCAGGTAAAACTACCTTACTCAACGTGCTTTCAGGCATTGAATTTCCTTCTGGTGGCGAAGTATTGATCAATGGCATTAATATTCATACCCGTAAAGACGATGTGAAAGGCATTATCGGTTATATTCCTCAAGACGATTTATTGATTGAAGAATTAACGGTTTACGAAAATTTATTCTACAACGCCAAATTATGCTTCAAAGATAAAACCGATCAGGAGCTTGATGTGATGGTGTTGCATACCCTTCAAAACCTTGGCTTAATTGAAACCAAAGATTTAAAAGTAGGAAACCCATTGCAAAAAACCATTTCTGGAGGTCAAAGAAAACGTTTGAACATTGGTCTTGAATTAATCAGAGAGCCTTCTTTGCTTTTTGTTGATGAGCCAACTTCTGGTTTGTCGTCAAGAGATTCTGAAAATGTAATTGATTTACTGAGAGAATTAACCTTAAAGGGCAAGTTAATTTATGTGGTCATTCACCAACCATCCTCTGACATTTATAAAATGTTTGATAAAATGGTTTTCTTGGATGTTGGTGGCTATTTGATTTACTATGGCAACCCTGTGGAAGCCATTGTGTACTTTAAAAAGGCCGATTTGCAAGCCAATGCTGATCAAGGCGAATGTCCGGTATGTGGAAATGTAAACCCTGAAATTATATTCAATATTATTGAATCTAAAATCGTGGATGAATATGGTCGTACTACCGATAAACGTAAGATATTGCCAACCCAATGGCGTGCTTTGTACGACAAAAATGTGGTTCCTGACAAAACAGAATCCATCAAAGAGTCTCCTCCTAAAGCATTAAATATTCCGACTTGGTTTAACCAATTTAAAATATTTATTACAAGAGATTTGTTGTCTAAAATTAGCAACAAACAATATTTGATCATCAACTTGGTTGAAGCGCCTCTGTTGGCTTTGATACTGGCATTTATTATCAGGTATACCGCAAAAGCGGATAAGGGCTATGTTTTTAGAGAAAATGATAATATTCCGGCCTTTATATTTATGTCCATTATTGTGTTGCTCTTTATTGGGCTTACGGTAAGTGCGGAAGAAATATTTAAGGATAAACGAATTTTGAAACGAGAATCATTCTTGAACTTAAGTCGTTCGAGTTACTTGTTTTCTAAAATTGGGATTTTATTTACCCTTTCTGCTATTCAAGCGCTTTTGTTTGTATTGGTAGGGAATTCTATTGTCGGCATCAAAGGGATGTATTTTGAATATTGGTTGGTATTGTTCTCTGTATCTTGCTTTGCCAATATTTTGGGTTTAAATATTTCGAATACCTTTAATTCAGCGGTTACAATCTACATCTTAATTCCTTTGTTGGTGATTCCTCAAATGATTTTGGGTGGAGCGATGTTCAACTTCTTGAAATTAAATACGGCTGTAGGCGGTGGGCCTAAAGTGCCTGTGATTGCCGAAGTAATGGTGTCGAGGTGGGCTTATGAAGCTCTTGCGGTGAACCAATTTAAAAACAATAATTATGAAAAGGTGTTTTATAACTTGGATAAACAAGAAAGTGAAGCCAATTATAAATTGTCTCATTGGGTGCCTGAGGTGAGGGTTTTGGTAGACAATGCCACGGCTTCTGTAAACGAAAAGGGCGATTCTGCCCAAACGGTTTACAAAAATAATGTGGCTATTTTGGTGCATGAATTATCTAAAGAAGGAAAGGCCGACAGTAAATATGTTTTTCCTGAACTTGCGGTATTGTCAAAATCTAAAATAACGGATTCTGTCGCTTTGCATATTGGTTTGTACCTAGATTCTTTGGAAAATTTCTACAAAGATAAAATGAATGTGGCCACCAAAACCAAGGATGAAAAAATTGCCAAACTACAACTTACACCGCAAAAATCAGCCTTGTTTTATAAGGTGTATGACGATTGTTATAATGAGTATTTGTCTGATGTGGTTAGACAATCTTTAGAATCTAAAAAAGTGGTGCGTGGAGAAGGCAAATTGATTCAAGTTTCTGATCCGATTTTCTTGAATCCAGAAGGTAAAACCACTATTCGATCTCATTTCTATTCTCCAGAAAAATACTTGGCTGGTATCACTATTCCAACGCTTTATTTTAATATGCTTATCGTATGGTTATTTTCAATACTACTGTACATTAGTTTGTATTACAGTGGCTTGACAAAATTAGGGGTTTTGATTGATCAGCTGGTAGAAAAAATTGGAGAATTTAAAAATAAGTTGTCGGCTCAAATTGCTGCAAAAAGAGCCGAGCAACTGGCCATAAAAATTGCAAATGCGGAAGCCCTTAAATTAGCGGAAGAAGCCAAAAAAGTAGCGGAAGCAGCGGCAATTGAAGCTAAAAAGGCTGCAGAACAAGCGGAGATACTCTTAAAAAAGAAGGCTGAAGAAGCTGCCGCCGCGGATTTACCTAACAACGAAGAGGGAGCACCTTCAGAATCCCCAATTCAACCATAATTATTAAAGATGAAGTGCGTAGTTTTACGTACTTCATCTTTTTTTTATTAACGTATGTTGTATTTAAGATTGATATTTAATGTTTTTTATAAATATTATTTTGCTAAATTCACAAATTAGTATGGTTTGATCTATGAATAAATTTATAAAAATATTACTTCTAGCTTTAGTATCAATACTATCAGTTATGATAAGTGTTGATACTCAGGCACAATGTACTGCGGTAATTGGGATTATAGATGTGCCACAAATTGCCGGCGATACAGTAATGGGCTGTGACGAGTTCAGTATATTTTTTAAAGAAAAAACAACTGGTGGGGTGTCGACTCGTCTTTGGAATTTTGGAGATGGAACACCTACCAACTCAGGAAATAACGTACTTCATAAATTTCCTTCAGGCATTAAATCAGATACGATTTATACCGTTAACCTCACCTCTACTTGTTTGCCTTCGGGATCTAGTTCAACTACCCTAAAAGTAAAAGTTTTACGTCGTCCAAATGTTAGTTTTACGGCTAATAATACAACAGTTTGTCAACAAACAGGCAGTGTTACTTTTACCAATACCTCAGAAAATAAAATTGGGTATACCCATGATTGGGATTTTGGTGGAGAAACTAGTTCCAAAAATCAAAACCCAACTTATAGTTTTCAAAATGATGGTTTAAAAACCATATCCTTAAAAGTTACTGATGATAGAAACTGTTATAGAACGGTTACCAAAGACGATTATATCAATGCAGTAAAATTGCCAAACCCTGATTTTGCCGTAGACAATCAAGTTGTTTGTAATCCAAATCCCGTAACATTTGCCAATACCACCACCGATCTCACCTTAAGCACTTGGTTATGGGATTTCGGTGATGGAAGCCCAACGGTTTCGGCGAAAGATTTAGCGAGTCCACACGTCTATGCTTTAGCCAAGACCTATTCGGCATCTTTAACTGCCGTGAACAGTTTGGGATGTAGCAATACCACCACCAAGAGTATTGTGAGTATGTTTACGCCTTCGGCTAAATTTGCGATTCCGGCCACTATTTGTAAAAATGAAACGGCTACTTTAAGTTATACTGGCCTTGCAAATGCCTCTTCAAAATATGTATGGAATTTTGATAATCAGATTACGGTACAGGCTGGGTCAAAAGAAGGCCCATATGATTTGAAGTTTACGGCTATTGGGTCTAAATCTATTAAATTAACGATTACAGACACCCTCTCTAACTGTTTTGACACGCTTACAAAACATGTAGAAGTAAAAGAAGTGCCTGCCTTAAGTTTGGCAAGTTCTGAAGGCGATACCATTTGTGAAGCATCTTTGGTGACTTTTATAGCGAGCCCAGCTATTTATGATAAGTATGTATTTAAAATAAATAAAACAGTAGTTCAAAACTCTGCCGATTATATTTATATAGCCCCTTTGACATTGAAAAATAGTGATACGGTAAGTGTCGAAATAGACAATGGTTGTGGGGGAGTGGAGAATATTCCGGTGGTCATTACGGTCAAAGAATTGCCAGAAGTAACGTTGAAAAGTTCAAGGGATACTATTTACAAAAAAACAATAATTACTTTTACGGCAGTTCCCAAAGATTTAGGTGGTTACGAAAGGTATGATTTTTATGAAGGCAACGTCTTGAAACAAACGAGCGCAAGCAATGTGTGGGTCACTGATTCTTTGACGGATGTTAAATTTGTGAAAGTGATTGCTTACAACAAGGGTTGTAATGGCAATGTGAGTAATAAAGTAATTAAGGTAATTGATCCTTTCGATAGTCCGGATGTGGTCGCTACTTCTACCACCAATTCGGTTACCATCAACTGGAATAAGGTACTGAATAGTGTAGGGCAAAGCCCTGATGGTTACCAGATTAGTATAAATGGTGGCCCTTTTATTGATCCTTCAAGTGTATATGGTCCAAATGGGACTTCTCATGTGATTAGCGGTTTAAGTCCAGGAGATACGATTCGGGTAACGGTAAAAACACTTGCTACCAAGTTAAATATTGCTGATACTTTAGGAAATAGTGTGGTCAATCAAACGTATACTTTTTTTGCAAGAGAATGTACTGCGGTTAATTTTAGTATTGGTCCTGACCAAAGTGTTTGTGCCGGCGATTCTGTGAAGTTATTTGTGAAAGATGTAGCTATCGGTAACTATAGCGTGCGTTGGAATAATACGGTAACCAATCAATTAACGGCCTATACTTTTTTACCAAGCCAAAGCCAAAATACTGCCATTCAAATTATTGATCCATTACAACCTAATTGTCCTTTTATTAAATATACCAATGTTGAAGTCAAAACTAAGCCTACGGTAAGTTTAGCGGTGAGTCCACAAGGCGAAATCGTGAAGGGTGATTTCATGACCTTTACTGCATCTCCTGGCTCAAACGATTGGTATACTTTTTACAACAAAGGTTTACAGGTACAGAAATCATCGGTAAATGTATATGCAACTAAAAATTACGCCTCAGGAGATGTGGTTACTGTTGATGCCTCTTTAAACGGTTGTACTAGTGATATCTCTAATGCCATTATTTTAAAAATCAATGCAAGCGTAGCAGCAGTACAAATTAACCTTGATTCTGCCACATCTTCAAGTGTTGTATTAAATTGGGCTCCTGTTGAAGGTGCTACGGGGTATTTAGTAAGCGTTAATGGACAATCCTACGTGGTGCCTAATGGGGCAAATATCAATAGTTTGCTAAATCATGCGATTACCGGATTATCGGCAGGGCAAAAAGTGGATGTCATTGTAAAATCATTTAACAGTACGGATACTACCTTATCTTCAGTGTTTACCACCTATGCTTTAGCGTGTAGAGGATTGGAGGCGAATTTGATAGGGACACCTTTGGTTTGTTCTGGGGATACGGCTTATGTTTCTATTTCAAATGTGCTCCCTGCTTATATCAATACCAAATGGCAAAATGGTATCGAGGGTAAAAATAAAACCTATAAATTCATGGCCTATTCTTCGACCAATATTCAACTTGAATTAATCGATACCGAAAGACCAGGTTGTAATGTGACGAGACAATATGAGGTAAAACTTAATTTGGCTAGTACTTGTAATAAAACTGATTTTTCTCAAATAGACCAAACACAAATCAATTTGGTTTCGGCTACTAATTCGAGTGTGGCGATTAAATGGAATACCGTGGAAGGTGCTACGGGTTATTTGGTAAGTGTGAATGGGAATACGTATGTCATTCCAAATGGTACCAATTCGGGTACTGAATTGACACACATCATTGCTGGATTAAATCCAGGAGACAAAGTGGATGTCATAGTGAAAGCTTTTAATGCTACCGATACTACCTTGTCAACGGTATTTGCTACAGCTTCAGAATCTTGTCGTGGGGTTGATTTGAATTTAACGGGTACTTCAGTGGTGTGTACCAACGATTCGGCTACAGTGCAAATCGCAACCCTTATACCTTCTTATTATCAAACGAAATGGGAGGGAGGAGTCGTTGGCAATGCCATGTCATATCAACTAAAACCACTGGTGACTACAAATGTTAAACTAGAGTTGTTTGATAGCGAAAGGCCTGGATGTTATATTACAAGGTTTTTTACGGTTAACGTAGACCCAAGTGTCAACTGCAAATCGACCCAAGGAAATACTGAAATTGTCATCAAAGACAAATTGAAATCTCCTGAAGTTTCGATTGACAATGCTACCAATACTTCTATTAAAATTGCATGGGTGCCTGTTGAAGGGGCGACGTCTTATATCATCAGTGTAAATGGTGGCAGTTTTGTTAATTATACAGGTTCTGTTTTACCCGATTCCAAAGGTCATCTGACCTATACCGATGCTGGCTTAACACCAGGAGAAACGGTCTCATTTGTGGTGAAGGCTATTAATGGTTTGGATACTGTTACCTCTACCATTATCAATGGAGTTGCCACTACTTGTGGACCATTGGAATTTTCAATTGATAATTCAAGTCCGATTTGTGCTGGAGATTCGGCTCACTTAAGTATTTCAACAGTATTGCCATTAGATTATACCATAAAATGGGACAATCAATTAGATTTAACTTTAAGGGCTTATGCTTTTAAACCATCGGTATCAACATTGGTAAATGTTACCGTTACAAACCCTGCTGAACCCTTATGTGCTTTAACTAAAAAAGTATTCGTGAAGGTAAATCCTATTCCTGTCGTTACTTTAACCAGCTCTGATGTCAATGACACCATTTATAGTGGTGCTCCTATTTCGTTTACGGCTAGTCCATCAGGATTAGATGGTTATGAGTTTTATGAGCGATATGCGTTGGTTCAAAATAGTAATTTAAGTGTCTATAATACCAATACCTTAGCAGACAATAGGAAAGTTTCCGTTATAGGGATTAGTGGTGGTTGTAGAAGTGCTTCTAGTGATAGTATCCTTACCAAGGTTAAAAATCCATTGTCTACTATTCAATTGTCAGTAACATCTACCTCTAACTCTATCTCCATTGTATGGGATAAAGTAGTCGATGCCGTGAGGTACGAAGTAAGTATCAATGGTAATCCGTTTACAGACCCAAGTTCTGGTAATACTGCCGACGATACCGTACATACCATTACCGGTTTAAATCCAAATGAAACGTTCACTATTGTCGTTAAAGCATTGACCGCTGATCCAAATGGCTTTGGTAATTCCACCAGTGAAACATGGGTTCAACAAACAATTATTTGTAATGGCATTACATTTAAAGTCTCTGCCGATGATACAATCTGTGCCGGAAGTTCAAATACCAAATTGTTATTGTCCACCAATGTTGCGAAGTATGCTTTAAGGTGGAATTACACCCAACCTTCTACACTTACGAGTTATGTGTTTAGCCCTGCTGAAACCATTACTATTCCAGTGCAATTAATTGACTCTTCTCAAATTAATTGTCCTTATTATAGAAATATGAAGGTTACGGTGAACGAAAGAAAACCCTTGTCTATACAAGCGTCAGATGCATCCTACCAAATCTGTAAGGGCGATAACTTTACCATCAATGTGCAACCAAGTTATTTAGATAACTATTTATTTAAGATTAAACATCCATTAATTAGCAAATTAGATACCCTTCAAAACAATGGGAACCCTAAATTACTAGTGAAAAATTTTAGTGCTGGAGATTCCATTATTGTACAAGGTCGCCTTAATGCTTGTGTTGCCTTGAATGATGCGAAATATGCGAAAATTGTAAATCCAATTCCTTCTTCATTGCTTGGTACCAATGCCGATCCTTCGGCATGTAAAGGAACAGACGTGCTGTATTCGGGCATTGCATTAAATCATAAAGCCAATTATTTGTTTTTCGAAAAAGGCATTTTAGCGCAAGCTAGTGGTAACAATAGTTTTATTAAAACCAATGTGCAAACAGGTGTTTTAAATCCTATTACATTAGTCGTGAAAGATTTAGTAACAGGTTGTAGTTCTTTGTTATCTGCTCCTAAAACAATTACCGTATTGCCTTATACTGAAATTACCGCAAGCAATGCGATGAGTGACGCCGTGTGTGATGGTAAACCAATTACGTTCACGATTTCTCCTAGTAATTTGTCTAAATACCAATTTTTAGTCAACGGTGTGGTCATGCAAGAGGACGTAATGAATACCTATACGGTTTCAAGCTTGAAAAATGGCGACAAGGTTAACTTTGTTGGCATTGCTAGCAATACTTGTGCAAGTCCAAGCATTCCTGAGGTTACGGTCACGGTAAAACCTGTGGTTCAACCCGATATTGAGGCGACTACCCTCGAAGTTTGTGATGGTACATTGGCCCAGATCAAAACCATTATTCCTACTGGTGTTAGCCACACCATTGATTGGAATAGTGGAGAGGTGAATGTGACTGAAATTTCTAAAATTTATCCTGTAGATACCAAAGTGATGGTAACGGTTACGACCACCAATGGCGGTTGCAAATCAAGTGATTCTGTTTTGGTGAAAGTCGATAAAGCAACACCTCCAATTGCCGTAATTCAACAAGTAGGTGGTAATTTAAGCAATGGCGTTTCAACGGTTTGCAAAGGAGAAGAGATACATTTAACTGGTACAGGTTCTTCTCTTGGTAATTATGCTTGGTTTGATAACAAAGGGCAAATGATCCATGCTAATAATGTGCTAGATTCCTTACTGGAATCATCTGCAAACTTTACCATGGTAGCGTCGAATATGGCTTGTCGTGATACGGCAGCTATTGCTATTCATATTGTAAACTGTACTGATAAAACGGCTGAAATTATTACCCCTGATGGCGATGGTAAAAATGATGGCTGGGTAGCATTAAATCCTGAAGAGTACTTTAAAGAAAATACAGTAACGATTTTTAATCGTTGGGGTAACGAAGTGTATAGTACCAATAACTATAAAAACGATTGGAACGGTACCAATAATGATGGTCAAAAATTGCCAGAAGGAACCTACTATTATGTAATCAAAATTGAAGGCGTTGCTAAACCCGCTGGTTTTGTAATGATAAAAAGATAATTCATGAAGAAATTTTTACTCTATATTACGCTTTCCTTGGTGGTGCTTTATGCCAAAGCGCAACAAGACCCTATGTTTACGCAATACATGTTCGATAAAATGTTGATTAATCCTGCTTATGTAGGATCTTCGAATTGGATTGTGGCGACAGCGAAATATAGAAATCAATTTGTGGGCGTACCAGGTGGGCCAAGTACTACTACTTTTACTTTTCATACCCCTATTGAAAAGAAAAATTTGGGTGTAGGATTGAAATTTATCTCCGATAAAACGGGGGTAGCCACCAATAATTGGTTTACCTTAAATGGGGCCTATCATGTGAAATTAAAAGAAGCCAAATTGTCTTTTGGTTTGGAAGCGGGCTTTATCAATAGGAATATCGATTATTCAAAATTAGCCAAATATGATCTAGACGACAACAATATTCCTATCAGCGAAAATGTCATTTTACCTGATGTATCCTTTGGGACCTATTTTCAAACCAACAAGTTTTATAGTGGCATTTCTTTATACCATTTAATTGCAAATACAAGTAAAACAAGTTCTGCTGATGTGCGCTTAAACAAGCATTACTTTGCCATTGTTGGCAATGTGTTTGATATCGTAGAAAAGAAATTTGCCATAGATCCTTCCTTGTTAGTGAAGTATGTTGCTGCTGCACCACTTTCTCTAGATGTCAATATGAATTTTGTATTCAATAATCGTTTCACATTTGGTACTACGTGGAGACAAGGTGATGCGATGGCTTTTATTATTAAAGCAGACATTACCGAGCAAATTCGATTTGCGTACTCTTATGATGTAAATACTTCTGGCTTGTCAACCTTTTCTAATGGTGGGCATGAGGTTCTCTTAAGTTATGGGATTAAAATTTTACCGCCACCTGCACTCAAAGATGTGCATCCAAGGTATTATTTTTAAGGTTTTATTGCTCAAATATATGTTACAGAAAATTAAAATAGGGAACGTATTGCTTATGCTAGCCATAATGGCAGCATTGCTTACTTTGCAAGTAACGCAAACGTATGCCCAAAAAAATATAGAAAAAGGGGACGAGTTATTTCATAAAAACCAATTTGAAGAAGCGATTCCTTTTTATACCATCGAAGCAGACGATAAAAAATCTAAAGCACAGCAGTTAGCCTTATTGAAATTGGGTAAAACCTATGATATTTTAGGGCGTTTTTTAGAATCAGAAAAAGCCTATTATAAACTGTATAAACTAAATCCTAAAGACCCAGAAAATATTAAAAACTATGGTTTGGCTTTAAAAGGGGGCGCTAAATATGATGAAGCGGCCAAACAGTTTAAAGCCTATATTAAGTTGAAACCCGAAGATCCTATGGGTAAAAACTACCTTGAATCATGTTATTTAGCACAACTTTGGTTGGATGAAAACATTCAAACCCAAGTGAGGAATTTAGATTCTATCAATACCAACGAACCTGATTTTGCACCGGTGATTAATAATGAAAAATTGTTTTTTGCTTCTTCTAAACTTGGTAGTATTCCTGTTCCTCCCAATGCCGATGGCACACAGGAGGATACAAAGTTAGATTTGTATAAAATTGATTTAACCAAACCTTTTAACCACGACAATGTTGCGAGTAGCTTTTCAGAAATCAACACCGCCATGCATGAAGGGCCTGCTACTTTCTCTAGTGATGGGAATGAAATGTATTTTACCCGACCAGTATTAGGGAAACGTAAAAAGAAAGCCACGATTATCATTAATCCATTGCAAGTTTTTGTAACTAAAAAAGGGGGAGATGGCCGATGGTCTACGCCTGTGAGTGCCTTTTCTTTTAATAGCAATGAGTATTCTGTCGCACATCCAAGTTTAAGTCCTGATGGAAAGTATATCTATTTTATGTCAGACATGCCTGGAGGTATCGGGGGAACGGATATTTATTTGTCTGAACGTCAAAAAGATGGTACATGGGGCGCTGCTGTCAACCTTGGAGCGACAATCAACACCTTTGGTTATGAGTTATTTCCCTATATTCAAAACGATTCTACGCTCTATTTTTCTTCTAATATCCATCCTGGTTTAGGGAAATTAGATATATTTTCAGCCTCCTATGTACACGGAAAATGGACCGATATTTTAAACCTTAAACCACCTATTAATTCCATCAGTGACGATTTTGGGATTGTGTTCGATGGCCATTATCCAAGAGGTTTTTTTAGCTCTGCTCGCTTTAATGGGCATGGGAAAGATGATATCTACAGTTTCATGGAAGTGGTACCGATGCGTTTTGCCGTCAATGGCACCAAAATCACTTTTGCGGATCAAAGTTTATACGATGGCTCAAAATTTAAATTAATAGATACTGAAACCAAAGAAGAAATTGCTTTAAATGCGAATGAAGTTTTGCTCTCTTTTGACTTAAAAAAAGACAAAGAATATACCCTTACTGTTCGTAAAGAAGGCTTTGCTTACAATAAGCTGAGTTTTAAACTGATTTATAATGCTGAAAAAAACAGAAATGAAATTGACGTCAAAGCCAATACTAAAAATATAGAAGTGTTGGGCGATTTTAATGAACATGCCTTAAATATCAATAATTTTGATGATTTTAAAGGCATTGCGGTATTAACGGCTGACGAAAAACGCGTGGATGGTGAAGACGGAAAATATTTGTTGGAGAAAAAAAACATGTATAGAATTATTTCTAAGGTAGCCTCTAAAACCGTAACCTTGAAATTGGATGGTATTGTTAAAAGCGCCTCTTCTCACTTAATTGACAAAGCGCAATTGTTTTTGTCTACCGGGGGAAAAGTGATAGATTCTATTTATTCAAATCCAAAAGCGGTATTTAATTTTAATATTGAATCAGGCAAAAAATATACGATTACGGCCATCAAACCTGGTTATTTTCAAAAAGATGTAGAAATCAATGCCATTGATGTGGTGTCGATTTTGATGCATGTTGAAATTATAATGGATTCTATTGAGCTTAATAAATCTGTAAAAATTGATAATATTTATTACGATTATAATAAAGCAGATTTGAGAGCGAAATCATTGCCTGAATTAGATAAATTAATTCACTTTTTACATGCCAATCCAAGTCTTGTCATTGAGATTAGTTCCCATACCGATGCCCGAGGAAATGATGAATATAACCTAGAATTGTCGCAACACCGTGCAGAATCGGTGATTAAATATTTAGTAAGCAATGGTATTCCCAAAGCCAAATTGGTGGCCAAAGGGTATGGAGAAACGATGCTGATTGTTGCCGCCGCGAGTACCGAAGAAGAACATCAAATGAATAGAAGAACAGAGTTTAAAGTGTTGAAAATTAAATAGTAAATTGAATTTTAAAATAAGTATGAGGAAGTTAATAGTAAAAATTACGGGCTTATTGGTCGGAATGCTTTTCGCCCAGATGTCCTATGCACAATGTGATTCAGATGATTTCTTAGATAATTGTGCCTCCCAATTGGATACCTACACCTTTATCAAGGCGTTCAATACCGCTTTGAAACCTGGTCCAGGATCCAAACAGGAAATGTCTTATGTTTTTAGTAAAGGATCTGAATACATTTTGGTTTCATGTGATCAAAATAATAAAGGTGGAAAAATGGTGGTGTCTTTGTTTGACCGTACCCACAAACTTGTGGCCAGTACTTACAGTGCACAAATGAAACGCCATTTCCCTTCACTTGTTTTCCCTTGCATGGCAACAGGTGTATATTATATAGAGTTTAAGTTCGAAGCTGATAAAGGCGGTTGCGGTGTTGGCATTCTTGGATTCTCTAAAAAATAATTAAAGACTTTATAATTTTTATAAAAATATATTATGAAAACAATTCAATACATTTCTATACTTGCAGGATTTGCAATAGCATTCAGTTCATGCGGAGGTGATAAATTAGAAGAAACTGAAACGGTTGATTCTTCCAAAACGACATTAAATTCTACCCCTGATATTTCTGCCGAAGTATTGGCTGATTTAATTCAGTCTATTCCGACGCCTTTGGAAATGTCGGCTTCTATTAAAGAATCTGGGGCAAAATATGACCCTAAAATTTTGAATGATGTAGACAATATCGACAAGTACAAAACGAGTTATAAACAATCGTTTAACTTAGGTGTTTATGGCGCTAATTTAGCTTACATCAATATTTACGAAAAAACTCTGAGCTCTTTGGAGTATTTAAATGCCATGAGAATTTTGTCTGACAACCTGAAAATTGGTCAGTTTTTTGACTTTAATTCTATGAAACGTTTTGCAGGTAGTGATGCCAATGTTGATTCCTTGATTTACGCTTCTACCATGGCATTTAACAATATGGATGCTGAATTACGTAAACAAAAACGTGGAAACCTGAGTGTATTGATGATCACAGGTGCTTGGTTAGAGGGTTT
Organism: Cytophagales bacterium; assembly: GCA_044357485.1. GTDB lineage: Bacteria > Bacteroidota > Bacteroidia > Cytophagales > UBA9547 > CALPQG02. The sequence continues at coordinate 6,927 of JBIKPL010000009.1, read as the reverse complement.
ACATGTGGCGACACAAGTTACCAAAACCAATAAAAATAAAACCATTGAAGATAAAATTGGAGAGCAAAAAATGGTGCTCGATAACTTATTTGTTATTCTTGATTTGTATAAAGATGAACCTTTCATTGGAGAAGTAACTGCTGGTGTGAAAGAGATTAAAAATGAATTTGATAAAGTAAAAATTGAATACATCTACAAAGAACCTGAATCTAAGGTCGTAAATGGTCGTTTGGTAATTGTTGACAACTCCACTACTGAAGTTGTAATGACGCCAGCAAATTTAAAAGCCATCATTGCCGTTACTGACAAAGTAAGAAACAAGTTGATTGCCTTATAGTCATTGGTTTTCATTGATTTTAAAATAGTCCCAATATCAATTGGGACTATTTTTTTGCCAAAACTACCCTTATGGATATTGCATTAAATACTTTAGAGTTGGCTATTTTGACTGAAATAGTTTCGGCGTACCAAGAAAAATATACCCCTATTCAAGCACATTTGAATGGCATAGTTGTAAAGTCTAGAACCAAAACCAAAACGGGCATGTGTATACAATTCGACTATGCTAAGCCTATTGCGCCATTAACCAAAGAAGGTGATTTGTTGGAAGCATTGCTTACCGCTGATAAAGTAGTACAATTGCCTTCCCTTACAAATGGTTTAGGATTTGTATTGGATATTGCTGCTGGCTTGTTCGATACGCTTGATATCTATACCAATAAAGATGAAAAATGGGACGGCGATTTTACAGGTTTTGAGTTGGTAGTGAAAAATACACCATCCTAAGACACCTAAGGGTAATTTAAAATACAGGGTTCCTTCAGCTTTCTTTGTATATTTAGGGGGCTGAGAAATAGTTTATTTGTTGATTTTAGAGATTTAAGCTATTGCTTTAACCGTTTAAATGCAATGGTATTTGATTTTATTACATTAATGCACTAGTTTGATATAAATAGCATACATAGATAAGCTATTTGTTTCGTAGGGCGTTCCCTTCGGTCGCGTGATCGGCACTCGCTATTTTTCTTGTGGTCAAATCATAGCGTATTAAAAGATTACCTCAACCCACAAGAAAAATGAGCTCAAACAAAGCCTCTCCCGCTAACGCAAAGCGAATTAGCCAATCATTTCAATTCAATGGAGTGGCCATTTTAGCATCATAATTTTAAGTATATTTGCTAAATATGACTTACAAATTATGCGAATTGAGTTTTTTAGCAAGCCTATTTAACGTTATGTTTTTAAGTTTATGGTATTTGTTTTAATCCTGTTAATACAAAACAATATTTTTTTGTAGAGGATACTTTAGGTTTGCTACAAAGCACAATGACCATTTTTTAATTTATACGTGTTGAAAATTTTACGCCTAAGCGCCAAGGGGAATTTTATGTAGTCTTCAAAATATTATTCCTACAATCATTGTTTTGTAATTCCTTAATATTTAATATTATCGATTATATTTTTTTTAGAGATAAACCAATGTTTAACCTTTTTTAATCATTTTGAACTATGAAAAAAATCATTTTATTTTTGTTTATAACCTTGTTTTTTGGTTATGCAAATGCACAGCGTAAAGTTGATATACTAAGAGGTATCAATGATGGATCCATTAAAGTACATGCCAATACTTTATATGATATTGGAAGCGCTAAAAGTATGTTTGATGGTAATATAGCTACGGTAGCCCGTAGCCCTGCCATAAACCCTTTGATAGTTACCCTTGAACTTTCCAATGCCTTGCGTTTGAGTGCTACAAAAATAAATTTTGGTACAGAAGGCTATTGGACATTAGAAGTAGCTACCAATGCAACGGGTCCTTATTCCTTTGTTTTTTTAGCAAGGCCGTTGGCAACCAACACTTGGGACACTTACACTTTACCGCTTGCAAAAGAGGTGAAATTTTTAAGAATTTCAACTACCAGAACCACTGGCGATAATTTTGTGCACCTCAATGAATGGGAATTGTATTCCGATGCGCCATTGCTATCGTATAAGATTTGTCCTGAACAGTACCATTTGATTAAAGATGCTAAAAAACAACTGCTACTTTATGGATTTGATGCCAATGGCAATGCCTTTGATATGCCTTCCGTGAATTGGTCTTCCTCCAATAATGCTGTTGCAAGCATTGCAAACAATGGTATGGTCACTGCTGGGGCTACTTTAGGAACAACTACCATCACTGCAAAATTAGGTGGAAACAATTTTACCACTGCTGTAAATGTGGATGCCACTTTTGCGCCAACCAAAGCACCTAAAAAAATAGTAAAGGTAGCCCTCATCCTGCAAGATCCTCAAGTTCCCTCACAAGGAAATACTCGATTAAGTGCTGCTATCGGATGGGAAAACCCCGTTTCATTAACCAATAAACTGATTCAAGAAATGACCATCGCCAGTGATGGTACGGTTGAATTTCAAGTAACTTATACCAATAATGACAATGCCTTATTAACTAAAATTGATGGCATTCCGATGAATGCTGATGATTTATATACCTGGTACAAGGAACCGGGATTTGATACGATCATTAATGGCAACACAGAAAGTTGGTATTACCCTACGTTAAGAAAAATGTACAGTCAGGGACGAATTACCCTCGATTATAATGATATCATCAATGCCTATGATCTTTGTACAAAAAGAAACAATGGTGAAATTGATGAAGTTTGGGTTTATGGGCATCCGTATACCAATATGTTCGAATCGCGTTTAACGGGTCCTACAGCCTTCCCCTATAACTCTCCTCCATTAATTGGTGGAAACAACTGTGCAAAATTAATGGTTATCATGGGCTTTAATTATGAAAGAGGTGTTGCAGAAGCCATGCACAGCACAGGTCACAGGGCTGAAAATGCCATATTTCAAGCACACGGAAGGTGGGACGTGCAAAATCAAAATCCCAATGCCTTTGAAATTTTTACTGCTTTCGATAAAATATTGCCAGGTAAAGCACAAGTTGGCAATATCCATTTCCCTCCCAACGGTGTGTCAGATTATGATTATGTAAACACCAATTTTGTGGCTACTTATGCCGACAATTGGGCTACTTATCCCTTATTACAAGCAAAAACCAGAACCATAAATTGTTCAGAATGGCAATGCGATCATTTGGGTTATATGCGTTGGTGGTTTTCACATTTACCTAGATGGACAGGGGAAACAGATGCGGTTTTAAATGATTGGTGGAAATATATTGTTGACTATGAAGGGGCATGCGCCGCCGCTGCAGCCATTCCAGAATGTTATTTTCCGAATAGTAATCACCCTCCTGTCATTACCTCAATACCATTCACCTCTGCTTCCTCAGGCGTGTTTTACAGTTATACCGTAACGGCTACAGACGTCGATCCTGGAGATGTTCTCACTTATAGTGCCCTCACCATTCCTGCTTGGCTGAGTTTTAATACCAGTACTAAAACGCTTTCAGGAACGCCAACTATGGCGAATATAGGCACACATGCCGTAACTTTAAGGGTATCAGATGGTGTCGTTAATTCGGATCAATCTTTCGTAATCACTGTTGGGACAACCGGAATCTTTAAGCTGGTGGACGATTTTGAAAACGGTGATGGCTTAGCGGGATCTAAAAATGATCTTGGCTTTGCTATTGAAACATGGAAAGCCAATGCGACGGTAAGTAATGGCGTGTTAAGCTTGGCCAATATTCCTGGAAGTACAGAATTGAGTTGGACAACTTATTGTGGAAATGCCAATTATAAAAGTTATGAAGGCATAGAAATTACAGCCAAAGCTGATAGGGCAACCAATGTGGTGCTGAGAATTGGAAAATATACCATAGCTAAAACCATTAATTTAACCACAAGTTTTACCAATTTTTGGATTCCATTTTCAGATTTTGGAGACAATGGCACCAATATAGAACGTATTACGATTGGGGAATTTAGTAACACTTTAGCGACAGTTGTTGTGGATAATATAAGTTTTGGCAAAACCAACAGTAACCTCAACACGCCTCCTGTAATTGTCTCTACTCCTTTAAACAATGCGACCATAGGCGATAGTTATACTTATACGATTATTGCAACAGATGCTAATCCTGGAGATTTACTTACCTATAGTGCCATTGTTTTGCCAACATGGTTAAGCTTTAATGCAACAACGAAGTTGCTTTCTGGTACACCTTCTGCAACGGATAAGGGCGATCATTCGGTTATGTTAAGGGTGTTTGATGGAAAAATGTATACAGAACAATCTTTTATAATAAGTGTAACGGTTAAAGCGGTATTTAAGTTAGTAGATGACTTTGAAAACGGTGATGGCTTAGCGGGTTCTAAAAACGATCTTGGCTTTGTTATTGAAACATGGAAAGCCAGTGCGACGGTAAGTAATGGCGTATTAAGCTTGGCCAATATTCCTGGAAGTACAGAAGTGAGTTGGACAACTTATTGTGGAAATGCCAATTATAAAAGTTATGAAGGCATAGAAATCAAAGCCAAAGCTGATAGGCCAACCAATGTGGTGCTGAGGATTGGAAAATATACCATGGCTAAAACCATTAATTTAACCACAAGCTTTTCCACTTATTGGATTCCATTTTCAGCTTGGGGAGACAATGGTACCAATATAGAACGTATTACGATTGGGGAATTTAGCAATGCATTGGCTACGGTATTGATTGACAATATTAGTTTTGGTAAATCAAATGGAGTGGTCAATCATCCGCCTGTCATTACATCCACCCCTCTTTCCAATGTAGTTCCAGGTGTTTTATATTCGTATACTATCATTGCAGCAGATGCTGATCTTGGTGATGTACTCACTTATAGTGCCATTACTTTACCAACTTGGTTAAGCTTTAATACTACCACGAAATTACTTTCCGGTACACCTTCTGCATCAGATAAGGGTAATCATTCGGTTACTTTAAGGGTCTCTGATGGAAAATTGTATGTTGACCAAGTATTTGTGATTACAGTAGGTAAAAATTATACAACAAACAGCAAGATCGTTGATGATTTCGAAAATGGGGATGGTTTGCCCGGTTCTACCAACGACCTTGGTTTTGGCATAGAGGCTTGGAAAGCCCAATTGAATATTACTGCCGGTGTTTTAACAATTACTAATGAATTAGGACGAACTGATGGTAGCTGGACTACCAATTGCGGGGGACTTGATTATACTTCTAACCAAGGCATAGAAATCAAAGCCAAAGCATCTGTCAATACCGTGGCAACAGTGAGACTTGGGCAATACCATAAAACGTTAATTAATTTAACGCCAAATGATCAAACTTTTTGGTTACCATGGTCAAGTTTTGATTTGACGGGAAATGTGTTGAATTTTATTTCCATTGGCGAATATACTCCTTCAAATGCTTCCTTGTTTATTGATTATATTAGTGTTGGGGCGATGTTAAATGCCAGTAAAATGGCTGTTAACGAAATGGATACTGACGATAATGAGGCTTGGGTTGATGAAGTTAGTGTTTATCCCAATCCGACACAAAATAGCTTGCAATTGAAACTGCATTTGAAAAAAGAAGCACTCGTACAGGTAAGTCTTTTTTCCATGGCAGGAGAACAAATAAATGATTTAGCTAAGCTGGTACTTGTTCCAAAGGAAGGTGTGTATATAGAAAACATAGACACAAGTGCCCTAATAAATGGGGTGTATTGCCTGTACATCACAATTGGTGATCAGGTTATGTTAAAAAAAGTAGTGAAAATGAATTGATGCATGATGGCTATCCTTTTTTATTTTTTAGCATTTATACACTAAAGGATAGCCATTTTGATAGGTTTGTATTTTGTAATGTTTGTTTCAACGATAAGTACTGGTTTATTTTTAACATTTCGGCAAGCTGATGGTTTGGGAAAGCCATCAGCTTGCCTTTAATCTATTTTAAACAATTTTAATGAAAATCTTATGAAAAAAATATTGATTCTTTTAAATGCATTTTTCATTTTTTATGGCACAAATGCACAATCCTCGATAGACTTACTTGTCGAGGAACCTAATCATCCTACACCGTATACCTTATCCGGAATGTCTTCTGGAGGGTATGCAACACCTGTTTTGTCTGCAAGTGCTGACAAAGTTGCTGGCACAAATGCCCTGAAACTTACCGCTGCATCAGGCTTGGGAAACGGTGTCAGCGGTGTAAAACTAAAATTTGCCGCACTTGAAAACCTAGATGATTTCTGGAAAATTAAATTTCAAGTGAAAAGCCTTAGTAATTTACCCAATGTGAAAATAGCCTTAGAAATAGTCTTGGCTTCTACTAATGGCACCACGACCTCCTGGATACAAAAACCAGCATTTCATGTACCTCTTTCTGAAGTATATAATGCTTACCATGAAATTAGTAAACCTATTCATGTATTAGATTTTCAACGGTATACCAATAATGATGGTTCTTTTTTTGAATTAAAAGAAGTAGTTGGGGTAAATCTATTGTTAATAACGACGGCAAATGTCAACCAAAGTGTAGAGGTACTTTTCGATGGGCTTGAATTTTTTGACAAAAGTCCTTATGCAGGATTGGTCAGTAATGTACCCCAAACCATCGTTCCTGAGGTGAATCCTACGCCTATGTCTGCTTTTTCTACTGGTGGTAATGGTAAATTGGCGATATATGTTTCAGATCCCAAAGCCTCTTGGTTGTCGCTGGTTGTTGCTTTAAAAAACATAGGTATTCCGGTTAAAATATATACTGATTTAACACAAGCCCTCTATCATCCCATGGTGATGGTTTATCCAGAAGTGTCTACTAAAGTGCTGACAAGTACTCAAATTACTAGCCTGCGCACTTATGTTCAAAATGGCGGAAAATTGATGGGCTTTCATGTCAAGGATGCCTTGTTAGATGTTTTTGGGTTAGCATCGACACAAAATTTAGCAAACAATACATCGATTCGGGATATTCGTTTTACAACTAAAAAATACCCCGAAATTACCCAAGATTTT
>JBIKPL010000113.1:0-8103 GCA_044357485.1 Cytophagales bacterium | reverse complement strand
CGGAACAATCTAAATAAGTCAAAGAATCAAGTCCTATCTGTTTGAGATTTTGTATTTTATTTTCTCTACAATTCAAAGTTTTTAGTTTTTTGAAATAATTAAGATCTTCTAAATTAGCTATGTTTTTATTGGCAACATTTAGGTCTACGATGTTTTCAATTTCAGAATATTGAATTTCCCCATCATTGTTTGCATCAATTATTGGGCTTGTATAGCCTTTTAGAGCCGCTTTAAAATTCAAATCTTGAAATTCAATATAATCACAGGAGTTGTATTTTGCGGTAGCATCTTTTAAAAATTGAGGGTTGGTTTTGGCACTTGTGGTGTCGTTGATGCAAATTTTTTGCAGGTTTGGGTTACCCGTAAGTTGTAAATTACTGAGTGATACAATAGGTGTGAGGTCAATTTTTAAAAAAAAGTTATTATTTAAATTTATACTGGTAAGTTTTGTATTGGCACTGAAATCAATAGATTGAAGATTGTTATTTTGTGCAGACAGTTCTTTTAAATTGGATAGATTTTTTAAATTAATATTATCCAAAGAGTTGTATCCACACGACAAACTGATTAACATGGGATTACCACTTAAAATTAATTCGTCCATTGAATTGTTTATGCAAATTAAAATTTCTAATTGACTATTATTTAGGAGGTTTAAAGTCTTTAAATTGATATTTTCATCGCAATACAAATGTTTTAAATTCAACAGTGTCGACGTATTGAGTGTTGCTAAAAAGTTTTGACTTAATTGTACATGTTGTAATTGTGAGTTTTCACTTAAGTCTAAGGAGCTGAGAAGGTTGTTGTTGACGTTTATAGAAGTTAAATTGATATTGGCACTAAGGTTTATTGCGGTTAATTTATTGTTAAATACCACTAAGGTTTCTAAAAGTGTGTTTTTACTGAGGTCAATAAAGCTTAAAGTCATTCCTGCTGCTTGAAGGTATTTCAATTGAGGATTATTCGATAAATCTAAATCGTTCATGGTATTCCCGGAACAATACAAGCGCTCTAATGCAGGAAAATACCTTAAATCATTAAAGTTATTGATTGACTTGCTGGTAACTTGAAGTGATGTAAGGGTGTCGATTTCGTTAATTTCAATTTCCGTATTATTGTTTTTGTCGAGGCCTAAATTGATTAAAGCCGCTTTTAAATTAGGGTCAGAAAAGGTAATCTGAGCGTTACTATGAAAAAACGAAAACAAGGCAACAATGATTAATATAAATTTTGACTTCATAAAAGAACTTACTAGGGGTGTGTATTAGCTATTAATGGTAAACTTCAATTAGCAAGTTATGTTTTTTAAATTTTAAAATGATTTATCAGACTAAAAAAGTTTCATATTTCGTTGACCTTGTTCAGTGTGTTATTATGCTTTGATTCATTGATGAGAATCTATCAATATATTGAACTTTTACGAAACAGGTCATTGTTGCATAACTAGCAATAAAAATGCTTCAGTATGCAATACTAAATGATTGTATAAATAGTAATGGATATATTGTTTTTTTATTAAATTTGCTTAACTAAATTACAACTATGAGATCTTCTAATCCTATTTTAAATGAAAAAGCCTTTGATAGCTTTAGCTATTTGGGCTCAGATACGATGACTGTTCAAGGTACCGTTAACAAAGCCTTGATTATGTTTGCTTTACTATTGTCAGGCGCTGCTTTTACCTGGATGAATATGGGTACGGCATTGGCTATGCCCCTGATGATAGGTGGGGCTATTGGTGGTTTAATTGTCGCCATTATTACCACTTTTAAAAAAGAATGGTCACCTAAAACAGCGCCAATTTATGCCGCACTTGAAGGGTTATTTATAGGCGGTATTTCAGCGTTTTTTGAAAACATGTTTCCTGGAATAGTGATTCAAGCGGTATCATTAACCTTTGGGGTGTTTTTCTGTTTGTTGTTTTGTTACAAATCGGGCTTAATTAAAGCCACAGAAAACTTCAAAATGGGGGTTGTTGCTGCGACTGGTGCAATTGGTTTGGTTTATTTGGCCAATATGATTATGCACATGTTTGGGTCAGGTATTCCGTTTATCCATGAAGGTGGCATGATGGGCATTGGCTTTAGTTTAGTCGTGGTAGTAGTTGCGGCATTGAACTTGATTTTAGACTTTGATTTTATTGAAAAAGCAGCCGATCAAGGTGCTCCAAAATACATGGAATGGTTTGGTGCATTTGGTTTAATGGTAACTTTAGTTTGGTTATACCTTGAAATGTTAAGGTTGTTGTCTAAATTATCTAGCAGAGACTAATTGATAGTAAAGTTTTATTGGAAAGCCTCCTGAGTATTTGGGAGGTTTTTTTTTGCCCTCAATTTTGCTGAAATGGATTAACAGCATAAAGCCACAAAAATATAAGCTAAAAGAATCGAGTCACAAACCTTAAATCGAACCTACCAATTAAACACAAAATTGTAGCGGGCTGCTGAGGCTGATTATTTCTTCTTGGCTAAAAATAAGTATTGGTTTTCGTTACAAATTAGCATGTCGTCATTGTTGATAAACACGATACCTTCTGCCTGTTTGGCTTTAGAAAATTTGATACATGCACGAGGAGAAGAAAAATTTATTTTTTGATTCAATACATTAAAAAGATAAATATAGCCATACGTTAATAAAGCAAATTTGCTGCCATCGGGGCTAATATCTGCAGCGGTAACCATGCCCTTAAGCTTGATTTGTGCGATGTTTTTAGCCACATAGTTTCCTTGTTTGGCTGGTATGGTGTAAAGTTTTTCAGTTTTATTTCCCCTGTTTTTAGAGAATAAATAGAGCGAATCTTTAAAATAGAAAAAAGCCTCACAATCAAAATTTTTATCTTTTTTGAGTGGTGGGAAATCTTTTTGGTCCTCGTAGCGAAATGTAATCGTCTTTAAAGAATCTTCGTGAGAAGCTAAATTGGTAATATAAATTTTTAAATCTTTGCGTTGGTTATTGTTGTTGCCAATGTCTCCGATAAACAAATTATTGGAAGTGTCTTTTGCCAATTCTTCCCAATCGCAATTTTTACTGCCTGCAATGACATGGGTTTTAATCAATTTACCTGACTGGTTTATTTCATAAATCTCATTCCAGGTGTCATCATTCATGGTAAAAAAAGTGCCTTCGGTATTGCCCAATGCTAAGCCTGAACTTTCATTGATTTGATTAGGCAACATGCCCACTTTGGTGATTTTATATTGCTCTTTTTGTTGCCTAAATGGTTCGTTGCCTAAATGGTCATTACAGCCACAAAACATTGTTTTGAGTGCAATGGCAAAGAAATATAATTTAAGTTTAAGCAATGGCTTGTTTTTAAAAGCATTTCAATAAAAAATACTGTTGTGTTGCTATTCCACAACACAACAGTTAATGACTCTAGGATGACCTAATTTGTTTCAAGGATTTTGAATAGTTCATCCAATTTCGGCGTAAGAATAATTTCTGTTCGACGATTTTTTTGACGTGCTTCTGCTGTTTTGGCTTCCGCTACGGGAGAATATTCACCTCTTCCACAAGGGGAAAGTTTTTTAGGATCCACCCCTTCATTGGTAATGATTTTTACGATAGAGGTAGCCCTAAGTACACTCAAGTCCCAGTTGTCGGCAATGCAATTGGTTCCTTTCATAGGTACATCATCGGTATGTCCTTCCACCATCACATTGATGTCTTTTTGTTCTTTCAATACGGATGCTAATTTTTTAATGGCTTCAGCCCCTTTTTTATCTACCTCAATGGAGCCTGATTTAAAGAGTAATTGTTCTGCCAACGACACATATACTTTGCCGTTTTTAACATTAATGGTCAAGTCTTTGTCTTTGAAATTTAACAACGCTTCACTAACCCTGGCTTTCAACTCATTTACGGCCTTGTCTTTATTGGCTAACACCAATTCTAGGTCTTTGACACGCAATTCTCTCGCTTTTAAATCGGCACTTAGTTTATTTAAGCTTTCGCTTAATGCCGCATTTTTCTTAGCGGTCTCATGCAATTCATCTTCTTTGCGCAATAAGTTTTTGGTCAAATTGCTTGATTCGGCGGAACTATTGTCTAGTAAAGTTTTATAATCTTTTTTAAGTCTTTCATTTACCCCCACTTCTTCGGTATACAGTGCTTTGGTTCTTCTAAAAGAGGAATTGGTAAGGCTGGTATCGTCTTTCAGGTTTTTGTTTTCTTTGGCCAATTTTTCAGCCTCTGATTTGTATAAAGTTGTAGTGTTTTTATACTGGGTTAAAGAATCATTACAAGCGGCATTATCGCCTTCTAATTTTACTTTGTCAGAAAGTAGTCTGTCGTATTTTTTTTGGGTAACACAACTGGCCAAACTTGCCACCGTGGTGGCTATAATTAAACTGTTTTTGATTGAGAACATAAGTGATAAATGAATAAATAGTGTTAGCAATAAATGCAAGAGTTGTGATTATTCTTTGCCAAAAATACTTATTTACCCTTATGAAACAAAGGTTTTTAAGGGAATGCATAATAAACTTCAAATAATATGTCTCCGCTTTATTATTCTTGCGTAATATGGTCTAATTTGTACTTCAATTTTAAATACTTAAAGCGATGAATTATTCAAAACCGATGCTTAAAGAGGATGCCCTGCAAGGAGAAACGATTTTGGTCACTGGAGGCGGCACTGGATTGGGAAAATCTATGGCACGTTATTTTTTACAATTGGGAGCGAATGTCATTATTTGCAGTAGAAAAGAAGCCGTTGTATTGGCCACTGCGGCAGAATTGGCGGCTGAAACAGGAGGTAAAACCTTGGGTGTGGCCTGTGATGTGCGTAAGTATGAAGAAATAGAAAATGTAATTGCGCAAGGGATTGCCACTTTTGGTAGTATTACCGGATTGGTAAACAATGCGGCAGGGAATTTTATAAGTCCAACCGAACGATTGTCATACAAAGCTTTTGATATTATTGTCGATATAGTACTGAAGGGTTCATACAATACCACCTTGGCTTTAGGGAAGTATTGGATTGATAAAAAAATTCAAGGAACGGTAATGAGTATCGTGACCACTTATGCGACTACTGGTTCGGCATTTGTGGTGCCATCGGCGTGTGCCAAGGCTGGTGTACAGGCGCTTACCAGGTCTTTGGCCGTAGAATGGGCAAAGTATGGCATTCGTTTAAATGCCATTGCGCCAGGTCCGTTTCCAACCGATGGGGCATGGGCACGCTTGTTTCCTGAAAACATACAAAGTAAATTTGATTATGAAAGTAAAATACCTGTTCGTCGGGTTGGGCATCACCAAGAATTAGCCAATTTAGCAGCCTATTTAATGTCCGATTTTTCTGCCTATGTCAATGGGGAAGTAATTGTTATTGATGGCGGAGAGTGGTTACAAGGTGCAGGGGAATTTAATTATTTAGATGTGCTCACCAAAGAAGAATGGGATGAAGTTGAAAAGGTGGTAAGAGGCAAAAAATAAATGAAAAACAGTTTTACATCATGTTGAATGTTGACGATTGAAATACACAATAAAGCATTTTGCTTGGGAGTTTTTTTTCAATGCCATCAACATTCAACACGTTGTTAGTTTTAAGCCGCATCGGCCAAGTGTTTTACCAAAGCACGTTTGGCAATGGGTAAAACGGTTTCTTCAATGGCACATTTTAGTTTGCTTTCCACAAAATAAGTGGCAGGATTGGGCAGCATTGTATACCTTTTAATGATGTCAAGTTTTAAGTTTTCGTAGGTGTTGGAAACTCTTTTTTGAACCGTATCGATATATTCGGTATGGATACCTCTGAATTTTTCCTCTGCATTTTCAAATATGCTAACTTGAAATCTATACACACGAGTATCTGGATCGTTGTCGAATTTTAAAAAGAAATACCCTTCTTCTTTTCTTAAAGGCATTAAGCCAATTGGTTCAATGTTTAAATTTCCTTCTACGGTTTGATAAATCGCACTGCCATCGGCCAGCGTTTTGGCAAATGCTTCAATGGCAAATTCTAATACTTCATCAATTACACTCATGGTGGCATCGTCGGCCACCACATTTTCGTAATCTAATATAAAGTTTTGGAAATCAGCTTTAGACAATTGCTTAGGAAAATTAAGGGATAAGGTTTTTTTGCTGTTTTTGAATGACATCGCATTTTTATAATGAAAAATCAATTCAGAAAACTGTGGGTATAATTTTGTTTGTGAAAAGGAGGAATTTACATCTTGTAAATAGGCCAATAAGACATATTTTTTATATTCAAAATCTGTTAATCCTTCTGTTAGCCAATTGTTGCTGAGCGTTTTCATAAGTCAAGTCGTTATGGTTACAAGCATGAAGGTGCAGACCTTAATTCGAATACTGGGTTCAACGAATAATAGTAGTTTAAAGGTTCGATTTAGGGTGGTTATTTTAGACAAAATAGGTAAACCTGTCAGCTATTAAAAATACAAGACATAGATAGCAGACAAACTGACAGCAAGAGACAGCTAATTGGCATAAATTAGTGCTTGGCATAACTAATGCTTAATAGGTTTCAAGGAAATAAAAATAAATCATTTTATAATTTATAGCTTCATCAAAATTATGGCAAACGTAAATGTAACCCCTTTAGCTGACAGAGTTCTTGTTGAACCAGCAGCAGCAGAAACTAAAACCGCATCAGGATTGTATATTCCTGATTCAGCAAAAGAAAAACCACAAAAAGGAACCATTGTAGCCGTAGGAACGGGTAAAAAAGACGAGCCAATGACGGTTAAAGTTGGCGATACGGTATTGTATGGTAAATATTCAGGTACTGAAATTACAGTAGAAGGAACAGAGTATTTGATTATGAGAGAAGCAGATATTTTTGCTATCGTTTAATTAAGTTAACTTGTTTTGGTAATCAGTTTTCAAGTGTTGTTTTACTGAAAACCAATTTAAAAAATCAAATTTAAAAATTCAAAATTCAAAAAAAATCATGGCTGCAAAAGTAGTAATATTTGAAAGAGACGCTAGAGAAAAACTTAAAAAAGGTGTTGATACACTAGCAAATGCTGTAAAAGTAACTTTAGGTCCAAAAGGTAAAAACGTTATTCTTGACAAAAAATTTGGATCACCAGTAATTACAAAAGATGGTGTTTCTGTAGCGAAAGAAATTGAATTGAAAGATTCAATTGAAAATATGGGTGCACAATTAGTGAAAGAAGTTGCTTCAAAAACCGCAGATGCTGCTGGTGATGGTACAACTACTGCAACAGTTTTGGCACAAGCTATTTTTACTGCCGGACTTAAAAATGTAGCCGCAGGTGCAAATCCTATGGATTTGAAAAGAGGTATCGACAAAGCGGTGATTCATATCGTTAAAAACCTTAAAGCGCAAGCAAAAGTTATTAATGGTACGGAAGAAATTAAACAAGTAGCAACAATCTCTGCCAACAACGATTTTGAAATTGGCGAAATGATTGCCAATGCTATGGAAAAAGTTGGTAAAGATGGTGTTATAACCGTTGAAGAAGCAAAAGGAACTTCTGATGAAGTGAAAATTGTAGAAGGGATGCAATTTGACAGAGGTTATTTGTCTCCTTATTTTGTGACCAATACAGAATCAATGGAAGCTGACTTAGATAGACCATTTTTATTGATCTATGATAAAAAAGTTTCTTCTATGAAAGAATTGCTTCCTATCCTTGAGCAAGTTGCACAAACAGGAAGACCATTGGTAATTGTTGCGGAAGATGTTGATGGAGAAGCACTTGCTACTTTGGTTGTCAATAAAATTCGTGGCGCATTAAAAGTAGCGGCTGTAAAAGCACCTGGTTTTGGCGACAGAAGAAAAGCAATGTTAGAAGACATCGCCGTATTGACAGGTGGAACCGTAATCTCTGAAGAAAGAGGATTCAAACTTGAAAATGCTACCATTGATATGTTGGGTACTGCTGAAAAAGTAATTATCGATAAAGATAATACTACTTTGGTAAATGGTGCAGGTGAAAAAGGAATCATTGTTGGTCGTATCAATGAAATCAAATCTCAAATTGAGAAAACAACTTCTGATTACGATAAAGAAAAATTACAAGAAAGATTGGCGAAACTTTCAGGTGGCGTAGCAATCCTTTACATAGGAGCAGCAAATGAAGTGGAAATGAAAGAGAAAAAAGACAGGGT
>JBIKPL010000438.1:0-2913 GCA_044357485.1 Cytophagales bacterium | reverse complement strand
CTTTAAGTCACCCCCTTGAGCACCAACTCCTGGAACCAATAAGAAATGGTTTGGTGCCAGGGTTCTAATATGTTTAAATTCTTGTGCTTTGGTAGCACCTACTACATACATCATTTGATCGCTTGTCGCCCAGGTTTGACTGGTTTCAATGACGCTTTCGTACACCGATTTCCCTGAAGTGGTTTCTAATATTTGAAAATCTTTACTTCCGGCATTAGAGGTTAACGCCAAGAGAATCACCCATTTGTTTTCGAAATCTAGAAATGGTTTTACCGAATCTTCTCCCATATAAGGGGCTACCGTTACGGCATCAAAATCAAAACCAGTGGTTGCTTTGTCAAAAAATGCACGGGCGTACATGGCCGAAGTATTGCCTATGTCACCACGTTTGGCATCTGCAATCGTGAAAATATTTTTAGGGATATAGTCTAATGTTTTTTGTAAACTAATCCAGCCTTTTACGCCATTGGCTTCATAAAAAGCGGTGTTGGGCTTGTAGGCCACGCAAAAGTCTTTGGTCGCGTCAATGATTTGTTTGTTGAATTCAAAAATAGGATCCTCATATTGAAGTAAATGCTTTGGAATTTTAGTGATATCGGCATCTAAACCAACACATAAATAACTTCCTTTGGCTTGTATTTGCTCAAATAATTCGGCTCTCGTCATGACTTTACAGTTTGCTGTTTAATGAAAAAGGTTGTCAACTTTTAACAAGTTGACAACCTTCTTTTTGATGGTAGGATATGAATTATTTGTCTATAGAAATCAATTCTACTTCAAAAATCAATGCTGCATCTGGCCCAATTGCGCCACCTGCGCCACGTTCGCCATAAGCAAGATTTGAAGGTACAAATAGTTTCCATTTAGAACCAACTTTCATTAATTGTAAAGCTTCTACCCAACCTTGAATTACGCCATTTACAGGGAAAGATGCTGGTTGACCTCTTTGAACAGATGAATCAAATACTGTTCCATCGATTAAAGTACCATGGTAATGGGTAGTAACAGTATTAGAATCTTTTGGAATAGGGCCAGTACCTTCCGTAATCACTTGGTATTGTAAACCACTTGGCAATGTTACAACGCCAGCTTTCTTTTTGTTTTCTTCTAAGAATGCTATTCCAGCAGCTTTGTTTTTACCTGCTTTTTCTTTTTGTAAGCCAGCAAAATATTCTTGAATTACTTGTTCTGCAGCACCTTCAGAAACCAACAAGGGTTGTTTGTTGATAAAATCTTTGAAAGCTTGCGCTAATGCTCTTGTATCTAAAGAGTCAAACCCTTGTTTAGTGATGTTTGCAGCAATGTTAACACCTAGGCTATAACTTAATCTCTCTGCTTTAGTTTTAATTTCAAAATTACCTTGATTCATTGGTTTCTTAGTTGTAGTAGTACTCTTTTTAGTGGGTGTAGTAGGTTTTTTACCAGCGGTTTGTCCTATAGCCATAAGGCTAGAAAGCATACCTATACCTGCT
Organism: Cytophagales bacterium; assembly: GCA_044357485.1. Lineage (GTDB taxonomy): Bacteria > Bacteroidota > Bacteroidia > Cytophagales > UBA9547 > CALPQG02. The sequence continues at coordinate 1,441 of JBIKPL010000438.1, read as the reverse complement.
ACGAGAATTATTTTTTTCATACAATTAATAATTTTATAGTTTTTAAACAGTCGTGCAAGTTAATTTTAATTTTATATTTCAACACAATTAAGGGTGAAAAAAAGTTTAAAAATATTCAAATAAAAAATTGTTAAAGTTAATTTTATGCTGAACTTGTAAGGCCAATAGCTGTTATAGTACAAATTGTTTTTAAAAGATTAAATATTAATATGTTGAAGGTTTTTAGGAAATTAAGATTCAGCCTTGCTGCTATACTATTATTAAGTGTATTTAGCTCTTATGTATTCATTGATGAAACAGAAAAGCAAAAAATTGTGTTGGTTGCCGTATTGCAAAACATGCTACAATACCATTATGCTGCGCCTGAAATAAATGATGATTTTTCGAAGAAAGTGTTCACCGGACACATTAAAGATTTAGATTACAATAAAAGGTTTTTTAATCAGGCTGATTATGAATATCTTAAGAAGTTTGAGAAAAGTCTAGACGATGAATTAGAATCACAACAATTCAATTACTTTGAAGCGGCCAATACATTATTTTTGAAGAAAATTGAATTGGTAAATGGCTTTTATAAAAACATATTAACCAAGCCGTTTGATTTTACTACTGATGAAAAAATTGAATTGGATGTTGATAAACGTATTTATGCGTTAAATGATGTAGAGCTAGAAGAACAATGGCGTAAATATTTGAAATACCAGGTATTGACCAACGTAGTTTCAAAATTAGAAATCCAAGAAAAGGCAATTGAATCAAAAGATACTACGGTAAAAATTAAATCTTTTGAAATTTTAGAAAAAGAAGCGAGAGAAAAAGTAACGAAAACACATGAGGAAATGTTTAAACGTTTGGCAAAAGTTACCAAATCTGATCGATTTTCTGAGTATATCAATGCCATCGTTCATGTGTTTGATCCCCATAGTGATTTTTTTCCTCCTAAAGAAAAAGAAAATTTTGATATCCAACTATCTGGTAGATTAGAAGGTATTGGGGCTACCCTGCAAGAAAAAGATGGCTATATTAAAGTAATGGCCATTATGCCTGGTTCTCCTTCGGCCAAACAAGGGGAATTAAAAGCCGAAGATTTGATTTTAAAAGTAGCCCAAGGCGAAGAGGAAGCGGTTGATATTGTGGATATGCGTCTCGACAATGCCGTGAAATTAATCAGAGGTAAAAAAGGAACTTGGGTAAAATTAACGGTAAAAAAACCTAATGGAACAATTAAGGTTATTCCTATATTAAGAGATGTGGTGGTGATGGAAGAATCGTATGCCAAATCAATTTTGGTAAACGATACAAAAAATAACCAAAAAATTGGCTACATCAATTTGCCTTCTTTTTATGTGGATTTTAATAATAGGGGGGGCAGAAGTTGTTCTGATGACATTAAAAAAGAACTACTCAAACTTAAAGCGGAGAAAGTCGAAGGCATTGTGCT